>NZ_PTSR01000027.1:0-45158 GCF_002965345.1 Escherichia sp. MOD1-EC5950 | reverse complement strand
CTTATCCGGCCTACATTTTGCCCGTAGACCGTAGGCCTGATAAGACGCGCAAAGCGTCGCATCGGGCATCAGCGCACGGCTACCGGATGCAGCACAAGCGCCTCACCCGGCCTACATTTTGCCCGTAGACCGTAGGCCTGATAAGACGCGCAAAGCGTCGCATCGGGCATCAGCGCACGGCTACCGGATGCGCCACAAGTGCCTCACCCAGCCTACATTTTGCCCGTAGACCGTAGGCCTGATAAGACGCGCAAAGCGTCGCATCAGGCAATCTAACGCCTCTCATCACCCCGTAAACTGCCTGAACAGTGCCTTCCCCTTAACCAGTCGCGCACCCAGCCAGCCGCCGCACAGGGAAAGAAGCAACGCACCGCTGCACGGCAGCACAATCCACAATCGCCAGTCTGGCTCCCACGGGAAATCAAACACTTTCGCCTGCAACACCGCCAGCGCCGTTTCCGCGCCGATTGCGGCTACCAGGCCGGAAACAACCCCGAGCATGGCAAACTCACACCACAATGTTGTGCGCAGCAGCTTTTTGCCCGCGCCGAGTGTGCGCCACACCACCAATTCCTGATGCCGCTGACGCATTCCCACCTGCACCTGTGCCAGCAACAGCAACATACCGCAGGCAGTGACCAGCACCACCATCACTTCCAGCGCCCGACTTACCTGCTCCAGCACCTGGCCGACCTGTTTTAAGATCGCACCAATGTCCAACAGGCTAATGGTCGGGAACTGGCGGTTGAGTTGCGTCAACATGCCGTTGCCGTTCTCCCAACGGAAACTGGTGAGCCAGCTCTGCGGTTGCCCGTCCAGTGCCCCTTCAGGGAAAATAAAATAGAAATTCGGACGCAGACTTTCCCAGTCCACTTTGCGCAGGCTGGTGACTTTGGCGCGAAACTCCTGGGTGTCACCCATAAAGGTGACGGTATCGCCCAGACCAACGTTCAGGCGTTTTGCCAGCCCCTCTTCCATCGACACTTCATCGGCTTTTGGCGGCCAGCTACCGGCGACAATCGGGTTATGATCCGGCCGCGTATTTTGCCAGGTGAGATTCAGCTCGCGATTAAGCGCTTCATCCTCATTGCCTTCTGTCGCTTTGCCATTGATTGCCGTCAGCCGCGCCCGCACCACCGGATAAAACGATTCCGGGACTATCTGATATTCCGCGAAGAACGCTTTTAGCGGCGTTACCTGTTCCGTGGCGATGTTGATTAAAAAGTAGTTCGGGCTTTCTGGCGGCAACTGCTGCTGCCAGCGGTCAAGCAGATCGCCACGCAACACCAGCAGCAGTGCCAGCAGCATAAAGGAGAGCGAAAAGGCCGAAAGCTGGCTTAACGTTGACCACGGCTGACGTAACAGGCGGCTAACCGCCAGGCGCAGAGGCAGCGATTTCAGCGTCATACTGCGTAATACATTGAGCAGCATCCAGCCCAGCACACCGCACAGCAAAGCCAGCACTATCGCGCCCGCCAGCACCGCCCACAGCAGCATACTGCCACCCATTAATCCGGCGAGCAGCAGCACAACCACCACACTGACAATCGGCAGATAAAACTTCAGCGGCCAGACGTTGGCGACCACATCATTACGTAATACGCGTAAAGGCTGCGTTGCCAGCAACAGTCGGTACGGTCGCAGCCCCACCAGCAACGAGATAACCGTCATGGTGCCGAGCGCCCACAACCACGGCCAGAAGCTGGCAGGCGGCAGCGCGGCGGGCAGAACAGGCTTGAGCAAAACCATTAACACGCTTTCGAACAACAGGCCAATCGCTCCGCCGGTAACGGCTGAAAGTATCAGTACCATCAGCCACTGACCGACGATTAACTTACGCAGTTGCGCCCGCCCAGCCCCCAGCGTTTTGAGGATCGCCACCAGATCGTAGCGGCTGCGGCAATAATGATTCATCGCCACCGCGACCGCCGCCACCGCCAGCAGCAAGGTCAGCAACGCCGAAAGCAGCAGGAACTGTTGCGAGCGTTCCATCGAACGCCCCAGCGCACCTTCGTCTTGTTCCAGACCGTACCAGCGTTGTTCGGGTTTAAGCTGTGGTAACAACCATTTCTCATAGCCGTCGAGCTGGTTCTCGTTGCCGCCGAATTTATAACGCCAGGTGACCCGACTTCCCGGCTGTATGGCTCCTGTTTTATCGACATCTGCCAGATTCATCATCAGGCGTGGGGCTATCTGGAAGGGATTAAAACCGGAATCCGGCTCCTGAATCACTTCTCCGGCAATGCGCAACGTGGCATCGCCCACGTCGATGGTATCGCCCGTTTTCAAATTCAGGAGCGCCATCAGCCGTGGAGCCAGCAATACGCTGCCCGGTTGCGGTTTTAGTCCAGAAGGATTGGTCTGTAGCTCGCCATACATCGGGTAGATATCATCAACCGCTTTGACGTTCGCCAGTTGCGGCGTGTCGCCCGCAAAGGTCATGGTGGCAAAGGTAAGCTGCTTGCCGACTTTCAGGCCGCGCTTTTGCGCCTCTTCCAGCCACGCTGGCGGTACTTCGCGCGAACTGCGCAACGCCCGATCGCCCGCCATAAACTCACGGCTTTGCTGGCTTAAACCTTTCTCCATCCGATCGCTGATATTGCCCAACGCCAGCACGCAGGCCACCGCCAGGCTTAACGCCAGCCAGACAATCAACAGCGACGGCGAGCGCCATTCGCGCCAGAACCAACGTGCAATCATGCTTCCTCCTGCAACTGTCCGTTCACCAGCCGTAAGCAGCGGTCGCAGCGTGCCGCCAGTTGCAGGTCGTGGGTCACCATAATCAGGGTGGTGCCATGCTCACGGTTGAGGGAAAACAGCAGGTCGGCAATTTTATCGCCCGTCTGGCGGTCAAGGTTGCCGGTGGGTTCATCGGCAAACAGCACATCAGGCCGACCGTTAAAAGCTCGCGCCAGCGCCACCCGTTGCTGTTCTCCACCGGAAAGCTGTGCCGGAAGATGATCAAGACGTTTACCCAGCCCCAACTGTTCGAGCAACGCTTTCGCACCGTTACGGCTTTCCGCGCTACTCTCACCGCGCAGCAGCGCCGGAAGTTCGACATTTTCCAGTGCATTAAGGGTAGGAATTAACATAAATGACTGAAAAACAAAGCCGACATGCTTCGCGCGTAACGTTGCCCGCGCTTCTTCATCCATAGTATGTAGCGGTTGCCCCACCAGATTCACTTCACCACTACTACCGTCATCCAGCCCGGCGAGGATCGCCAGTAAGGTTGACTTACCCGACCCTGACTCGCCCACCAGCGCGATGGTTTCGCCGCGTTTGACAACCAGCTCAACTCCGGTGAGGATGGAGAGTTCATGCTCCCCCTGACCGACGGACTTCTTAAGATGATGAACTTCAACAATGTTTTCCGCTGGCATTTGCCCTTCCTGTTCCTGGTCCTGTTAACTTTCCGTGCCGCCGCAGCGGACACGTTATTAATTCTGGGTGATAGCCTGAGCGCCGGGTATCGAATGTCTGCCAGCGCGGCCTGGCCTGCCTTGTTGAATGATAAGTGGCAGAGTAAAACGTCGGTAGTCAACGCCAGCATCAGCGGCGACACCTCGCAACAAGGGCTGGCGCGCCTTCCGGCTCTGCTGAAACAGCATCAGCCGCGCTGGGTGCTGGTTGAACTGGGCGGCAATGACGGTTTGCGTGGTTTTCAGCCGCAGCAAACGGAGCAGACGCTGCGCCAGATTTTGCAGGATGTCAAAACCGCCAACGCTGAACCATTGTTAATGCAAATACGTCTGCCTGCAAACTATGGTCGCCGTTATAATGAAGCCTTTAGCGCCATTTATCCCAAACTCGCCAAAGAGTTCGATGTCCCGCTGCTGCCCTTTTTTATGGAAGAGGTCTACCTCAAACCACAATGGATGCAGGATGACGGTATTCATCCCAACCGCGACGCCCAGCCGTTTATTGCCGACTGGATGGCGAAGCAGTTGCAGCCTTTAGTAAATCATGACTCATAAAGCAACGGAGATCCTGACAGGTAAAGTTATGCAAAAATCGGTCTTAATTACCGGATGTTCCAGTGGAATTGGCCTGGAAAGCGCGCTCGAATTAAAACGCCAGGGTTTTCATGTACTGGCAGGTTGCCGGAAACCGGATGATGTTGAGCGCATGAACAATATGGGATTAACCGGCGTGTTGATCGATCTGGATTCACCGGAAAGTGTTGATCGCGCAGCCGACGAAGTGATCGCCCTGACCGATAATTGTCTGTATGGGATCTTTAACAATGCCGGATTCGGCGTGTATGGCCCCCTTTCCACCATCAGCCGCACGCAGATGGAACAGCAGTTTTCCGCCAACTTTTTCGGCGCACATCAGCTCACCATGCGTCTGTTACCCGCCATGTTGCCGCATGGTGAAGGGCGTATTGTCATGACCTCATCGGTGATGGGATTAATCTCCACGCCGGGTCGCGGCGCTTATGCGGCCAGCAAATATGCGCTGGAGGCGTGGTCAGACGCGCTGCGCATGGAACTGCGCCACAGCGGAATCAAGGTCAGCCTGATTGAGCCAGGCCCTATTCGTACTCGTTTCACCGACAACGTCAACCAGACGCAAAGCGATCAACCGGTCGAAAACCCCGGCATTGCCGCCCGTTTTACATTGGGGCCGGAAGCAGTTGTGGCTAAAGTGCGCCATGCTTTTATCAGCGAGAAGCCCAAAATGCGCTATCCGGTGACGCTGGTTACCTGGGCGGTAATGGTGCTTAAACGCCTGCTGCCGGGGCGCGTGATGGACAAAATATTGCAGGGGTGAGTTGAAGCGCGCGCTTAAGCCCCCATGTCAAAGAAAATATCGACAACAGAGAGTGACTCCATGTCCGTACAAAATATTGTCAACATTAACGAATCTAACCTGCAACAGGTTCTTGAACAGTCGATGACCACGCCGGTACTGTTCTATTTTTGGTCTGAACGTAGCCAGCACTGTTTGCAGTTAACCCCGATTCTGGAAAGCCTCGCGGCGCAGTACAACGGGCAATTTATTCTGGCGAAGCTGGATTGTGACGCGGAGCAGATGATTGCTTCCCAGTTTGGTCTGCGCGCTATTCCGACCGTGTATCTGTTCCAGAACGGTCAGCCGGTAGACGGCTTCCAGGGGCCGCAGCCGGAAGAAGCGATCCGCGCCCTGCTGGATAAAGTGCTGCCGCGCGAAGAAGAACTGAAAGCGCAGCAGGCGATGCAACTGATGCAGGAAGGAAATTACACCGACGCACTGCCGCTGCTGAAAGACGCCTGGCAGTTGTCGAATCAGAACGGGGAAATCGGTCTGCTACTGGCAGAAACGCTGATTGCACTGAACCGTTCAGAAGATGCAGAAGCGGTGCTGAAAACCATCCCGTTGCAGGATCAGGACACCCGCTACCAGGGGCTGGTGGCGCAAATCGAACTGCTGAAGCAGGCGGCTGATACGCCGGAAATTCAACAGTTGCAACAACAGGTGGCAGAGAATCCAGAAGATGCTGCACTGGCGACGCAACTGGCGCTGCAACTGCATCAGGTTGGGCGCAATGAAGAGGCGCTGGAGTTACTGTTTGGGCATCTGCGTAAAGATTTAACCGCCGCAGACGGTCAGACACGTAAGACGTTCCAGGAGATCCTCGCCGCACTGGGTACAGGTGATGCGCTGGCGTCGAAATATCGCCGTCAGTTGTATGCGTTGTTGTATTGATATTTCGTTGAGATGCGACGCTTGCCCGGATTTGTAGGCACGATAAGACGCGCCAGCGTCGCATCAGGCATCCGCGCATAGCCGCCGGATGCGGCGTAAACGCCTTATCCGGCCTACCAAATCGTGCTAATTCAATAAATTGCAGGAGCCATGCAGGCACGATAAGACGCGCCAGCGTCGCATCTGGCATCCGCACATAACCGCCGGATGCGGCGTAAACGCCTTATCCGGCCTACCAAATCGTGCTAATTCAATAAATTGCAGGAGCCATGCAGGCACGATAAGACGCGCCAGCGTCGCATCAGCCATCCGCGCATAACCGCCGGATGCGGCGTAAACGCCTTATCCGGCCTACCAAATCGTGCAACTACAATAAATTGCAGGAGCCATGCAGGCCTGATAAGACGCGCCAGCGTCGCATCAGGCATCGCATTATTTATTCTTCAATTGCGCCACCACCAACTGGTGGCGCGAATTATAAAACTTACGATAAGTTAAATAGCAGGCAATAATGGTCGACAGACTGGCGGTCGAGAGCAACATAAAAGTCACCATAATCTGATATTTAATCGCCTTCACCGGATCAATCCCGGCAAATATCAACCCGGACATCATTCCCGGCAAACTCACTAAGCCAACCGTTTTTGCTGAATCGACCGTCGGAATTAAAGCCGCGCGAATACTGTCGCGTATTAATATTGCAGACGCCTGCTTCGGCGTCGCACCAAGACTCAATTTTTCCTGGATTTGCTGCTGTTCGCTGATAAACCGCTGCCCGAGATTGTTATAACACAGCCCCACAGCAACCATCGCATTACCAGCAATCATCCCGGCGATAGGGATCACCTGCATCGGGATAAACTCAATCGAACCCGATAAAATCAGCACCGCCAGAGTAATTCCCGCCCCCACCGTAATGGCAATAAACGACGAAACAAAGGCTTTAGTAATATATTTGCTCCGTTTTTGCGCATTCCACGCCGCATTAAAGCAGATAAATAACACCATCAATAATGTCAGGCTGGCATCATCAACACTGAATATATATTTCAGTACATAGCCAACGATGAACAGTTGGATTATCGCCCGCCCGATGCTCCAGAGAATATCTTTCTCCAGCGCCAGTTTTTCTTTATGGCTAATTAAGATTGCCACCACCACCAGCATTAATGCCAGCGCCAACGACTCGTTAGTAATATTATGCGTGTTCATAGCGTTCTTCCTGCATTTCTCCGGCATTCGGTTGCAGCATAATTACCTTATCCGCATGATTAATTTCATCTTTGTCGTGTGTCACCCACAGCACAGCAATATTTTGCTCGCGTACATAACGGTGGATCATCTCATTGACGTTACGTTTGTTGCTTTCGTCCAGCGCACTGGTAATTTCGTCGAGTAATAATACTTTCGGCATAAATTGCAGATTGCGAATCAACGAGATGCGCTGTTTTTCACCACCGGAAAGCTCGGAGACATTTTTAGTCAGGATGGTATCCGGCAAAGCAAAGCGTTCGAAAAAATCGAGAAAAATGGCCGGATCAGGCTGCTGGTTACGGATCTGCCAGGGAAAAATCAGGTTATCGTATACTGTGTCGCCAAACAGAGTCGGCGTCTGGGCACAGTAAGAAACTTGTTGGCGGTAGATTTCCGGCTTTAGTGTGCTGACATCCTCGCCTTCAAACAGTAACGTTCCGCTGGTCGGACTGATTAATGAAGCAACTATTTTTAGCAGCGTACTTTTGCCGCAACCGGAAGGGCCGGTAATTAACTTAAATTCGCCAGCTCGCAGCGAAAAATTAATGTTATTAAGAATCTTCGTATCACCCGCCAGATATCCGACGTTGTGTAACTGAAGCAAAAGACTATTTTCCGGCATTACCCATCCCTTTTTCTGATTTTTACTAAAAACAGTTTATCCTCCACAGTAATAAGGGGGAACTCCCTTTCAGTAATCAGGTATAATTTGTTTAATCAAGCAGCAACTTTGCTCATTATGGACGGTACAACAGGAGGTTTTTCCGATGCTTATCTTTATCCCGATTCTTATTTTTGTCGCGCTGGTGATTGTTGGCGCAGGCGTCAAAATCGTGCCGCAGGGCTATCAGTGGACGGTGGAACGTTTTGGCCGCTATACCAAAACATTGCAACCGGGGCTAAGCCTGGTGGTGCCGTTTATGGATCGCATTGGTCGCAAGATCAATATGATGGAACAAGTACTCGACATTCCTTCCCAGGAAGTTATCTCGAAAGATAACGCCAACGTGACTATCGACGCAGTCTGTTTTATTCAGGTGATTGATGCCCCACGCGCAGCTTATGAGGTCAGCAATCTGGAGCTGGCAATCATTAACCTGACCATGACCAACATCCGTACCGTACTGGGTTCGATGGAACTGGATGAAATGCTCTCCCAGCGCGATAGCATTAACTCGCGCCTGCTGCATATTGTCGATGAAGCCACTAACCCGTGGGGGATAAAAGTCACCCGCATCGAAATTCGTGATGTACGCCCACCGGCAGAGCTGATCTCTTCGATGAACGCGCAGATGAAAGCGGAACGTACCAAACGCGCTTACATCCTTGAAGCGGAAGGGATACGCCAGGCGGAAATTCTCAAAGCGGAAGGTGAAAAACAATCGCAAATCCTGAAAGCGGAAGGCGAACGTCAGTCGGCTTTTTTACAGGCCGAAGCGCGTGAACGTTCCGCCGAAGCGGAAGCCCGCGCCACCCAAATGGTGTCTGAAGCCATTGCCTCTGGCGATATTCAGGCGGTGAACTACTTCGTGGCGCAGAAATACACCGAAGCGTTACAGCAGATCGGGTCGTCCAGTAACAGCAAAGTGGTAATGATGCCATTAGACGCCAGTAGTCTGATGGGGTCGATTGCCGGGATTGCCGAACTGGTGAAAGACAGCGCCAGCGAGCGGGCTAAATCATGATCGCGTTGCTGGTAGTCCACCCACATATTTTCTGGCTGAGTCTCGGTGGTTTGCTGCTGGCGGCCGAGATGCTGGGCGGCAATGGTTATCTGCTGTGGAGCGGTGTCGCGGCGGTGATTACTGGTCTGGTGGTCTGGCTACTGCCGCTGGGTTGGGAATGGCAAGGGGTGATGTTTGCTGTTCTGACGTTACTCGCCGCCTGGCTGTGGTGGAAATGGCTGTCGCGGCGGGTACGCGAACAAAAGCACAGCGATAGTCATCTAAACCAACGCGGACAACAGTTAATTGGTCGTCGTTTTGTGCTGGAAACGCCGCTGGTCAACGGGCGTGGCCATATGCGCGTTGGCGACAGTTCATGGCCGGTCAGCGCCAGCGAAGATTTAGGTGCAGGCACGCATGTTGAGGTGATTGCGATTGAAGGAATAACGTTGATCATCCGTGCGGTCATCGCCTGATGCGACGCTGACGCGTCTTATCATGCCTACAAAAATATGTCCGAATCGTAGGCCGGATAAGGCGCTTTCGCCGCATCCGGCAGTCGTGCACCGACGCCTGATGCGACGCTGACGCGTCTTATCAGGCCTACAAAAATATGCCCGAATCGTAGGCCGGATAAGGCGCTTTCGCCGCATCCGGCAGTCGTGCACCGACGCCTGATGCGACGCTGACGCGTCTTATCAGGCCTACAAAAATATGCCCGAATCGTAGGCCGGATAAGGCGCTTTCGCCGCATCCGGCAGTCGTGCACCGACGCCTGATGCGACGCTGACGCGTCTTATCAGGCCTACAAAAATATGCCCGAATCGTAGGCCGGATAAGGCGTTTACGCCGCATCCGGCAGTCGTGCACCGACGCCTGATGCGACGCTGACGCGTCTTATCAGGCCTACAAATCTGTGCCTAAATCGTAGGCCGGATAAGGCGCTTGCGCCGCATCCGGCAGTCGTGCACCGACGCCTGATGCGACGCTGACGCGTCTTATCAGGCCTACAAATCTGTGCCTAAATCGTAGGCCGGATAAGGCGCTTGCGCCGCATCCGGCAGTCGTGCACCGACGCCTGATGCGACGCTGACGCGTCTTATCAGGCCTACAAATCTGTGCCTAAATCGTAGGCCGGATAAGGCGTTTACGCCGCATCCGGCATATAGCCGAGTAGAGGAAAAATTACTCTTCCCGGCCTTTACTCATACTTTTTTGGTCTTCATCCGGATAGTGTTTTTTTAGATATTCCAGGACGTTTTTATTGACCTTATGTTGGGTATACACCCACCCTTTCCAGTAATCAGGCTGGTCCAGGTACACTTCTGGCGGAATGGTAAAATCAGAAAGCGTTAACCATTCGGCTAACAGATCGGGGTTTCTCTTCTGGATCAACTGCAACAGCATGATCAGCGACATAGCAGAGGCAGGAGCCGTACTATCGCCGCTTAAATACTTCCACACCGTGGAACGATTCGAACGAAAAAGGATGGGGAGTAGCGCCCTGTCCAGATTCATTTCATTAAAAATCTTCTCAAATTCATTCATTTAATTTCCCTGCCTGGCGTAAACCTCTTAAAAATTGAGATTTATCAAAGAAACGCATTCTAGCACACATCAGGAACCTCTTCACGTTTAGCCCAGAAACGGAATTTATTTCGCTTATAAAAACAAGTCGTTACTCTTTTTTACAAGGAAATAGCACGAAATGAACTTCATAATTATTTATATAAGAAACAACCAATGTTTCTTTTGGCTAGTGTTTACGCTTACATCGCATAAAAATGCGCTTTACATCACACAAATGGCGGCGTAGATTTCGTTCAAACTGCAACGCATATTATTTCTTATAGAAACAATATTTGTTTTCTTTAGAACAATAAACGTGACTTACTTTGATAGAGAAAAAATGCATGAAATCTGTAAAGTTGTCTTTACTGGCTGTTGTTGTTGCTACCGCGGTAAGTCCATCTGCGTTTGCGGGTGATACTGTTGAGGCAGCAGCGACAGAATTAGCGGCAATCCAGCCAGGAATGTCGCAAATGGAAATTGATCAGAAAATTGGTCGATTTTTAGAAAGGACAGGGAACAGTGCTGCTACACAAAATTATCTAATTGCACATAATTACAAAACTACAACGCCTCAGAAAGCCGATGATACAGCCGCCTCTCCCGTACAGCCCACCAGTACGCTGAACCCGATAACCAATCAAGCGCAGCTCGACCGCGACAACGGGCAGGATACCGCCATTCAGAACGCGCAGCACACAGCCAACTGGGCATCGCTGAAAGCCGATGACGCACATCATGCCATTATGGTGGCGCAGACGGATATTGATGCTAATAAAGTCGCCATTGCTGACACCCGCAATGATGTCTCGGTCGTGCAGTCAGATGTCAGCACCTTGAAAGGCGATGTCGTACATGCTCAGTCAGCGGCTGACCATGCCAACATTAACGCCAACACCGCACTGATGAACGGCGTCAAACTTTCTGGTGCCGTGACTGAAAACAAAAACAATATTGAGCAGAACCGTAACGATATTGCCGTTCAGCAGCAACAACTCGACGAAACCCAGAAAACCGTTGCCGACACTGGCGATGTACAGACTGCCGCCCGTTATCAGAGCATGATCGACGCCAGACAGACAGCCGCTACCGATGCACAGCAGCAACAACTCGACACTACACAAAAAACGGTTTCCGCACTTGGCGATGCCCGCACCAGCGCACATTATCAGGAGATGGTTAACGCCAGGCTGGCCGCACAAAATGACGCTAATACACGTACCACAGCAGAACAAAAACAAAGAATAGATACCCTCACAACCAACCAGGCAACGCAGCAGCATATCGACAGCGTGCAATACGGGGAGCAAATTCAGCGTCTGGCACAAGATTCAACCCAAACACATGAACAAATTGACAGCCTGACACAAGACGTAACCCAAACGCATCAGCAGTTAACAAATACCCAAAAACGTGTCGCAGATAACAGCCAACAAATCAATTCACTCAATAACAATTTCAGTTCGTTGAAACATGAGGTGGAAGATAACCGTAAAGAAGCTAATGCAGGTATCGCGTCAGCCGTCGCTATTGCTTCACAGCCTCAGGTTAAGACAGGTGATTTTATGATGGTGTCTGCCGGAGCGGGTACATTTAATAATGAATCTGCGGTATCTGTCGGTGCTTCGTTTAACGCTGGAATTCATACAGTAATTAAAGCGGGTGTCTCTGCAGACACACAATCTGATTTCGGCGCGGGTGTCGGCGTGGGATATTCTTTCTAAATTTTATAGCGATTTCTTATTCGCAATATTTCTCAATTCTTTAAGGTTAATAATGATGAATAGCACCATTAAATCGTTTTCCCTGCTGACTATTATCTTACTGGCTGGCTGTAGCTCCCCCACTTCCCGTATCGCAGATTGCCAGGCGCAGGGCGTCAGCCATGACACCTGTTATCTTGCAGAACAGCAGCGCCAGGCGGCTATTTTAAGTGCATCCGAGGCGCAGGCTTATAAGAACGCAGAAGCCGCACAACACGCCCAGGCCGCTAAAAAATCCATTTATAAAGGTTTTGGTCTCACCTTTAGAATGAGCAGTAAAAACTTTGCTTATCTCAATGATTCATTATGCGCGATTGATGAAGATAATAAAGATGCCACCGTATACCAGTCTGGTCTTTATAACGTGATTGTTTATCACCATACAGGGAAAGTCGCATTAATGAAGGAAGGCCAGTTTGTGGGCTATTTAAAATGAAGAATGAAAAAAAACCAACTCTGATGCATATTATGATTATTGGTGCATTTATCTTTGCATTCTTACAAGTTGTTTTATTAGCCTCCCTGGTTCACGCTGTTAATGCCAGCAACGCAATCCAGGAAGGTTTATTTCAGTCGGGACGCATTATGGTAGAAAGTTTGCAGCATATTCTTTCTGTGCAAACGGGGATTAACTGATTTTTCACCCCGCCCGATGATGGCAGCAGCCGGAGAGATTTTCGATAATCGGGCAATCGGCGCTGTCATCGCCGGGGCAGGCGTTTGCCAGCGCCAGCAACTGGTCGCGCATGGCTTGCAATTCCTCAATATGCCGTTCGATCTCCGCCACTTTCTCCAGCGTGCGCCGTTTTACGTCGGCGCTGTGTCGCTGCGGATCGTTAAACAGGTTCACCAGCTCTCCGCTCTCTTCCAGGTTAAAGCCCACCTGGCGCGCCTGGCGCAGTAACGTCAGTTCGTTGAGATGTTGCTGCGTGTAGGTGCGATAGCCGTTTTCGCTGCGCATTGGCGGTGTCACCAATCCCTTCTCTTCATAGAAGCGGATGGCTTTGCTGGTCAGGCCGGTAATTTTTGCCACATCGCTAATGTTCATCGTTCGCGCAACGCCTCCTGTGCTTTGTTAAAGGGTTTCAACAGATAATCCAGCACGCTCTTTTTGCCCGTGCGGATATCTACTGTCGCGACCATACCTGGGAATATCGGAAACTGTTGTTTATGTTTATTTTCCAGATGGTTGCTGAAGGTGCGAATGTACACCCGATAGTAATAAACATCGCGCCGCACTTCATCCTGAATGGTGTCCGGTGAGATCACCGCCACTTCTCCTGGCAAGCCGCCGTAGATGGAGTAATCGTAAGCGGTTATTTTCACCAGCGATTTTTGCCCCGGATGGATAAATGCCACATCGCGCGGGGAGATTTTTGCCTCAATCAGCAGTTGCTCATCCAGCGGCACGATAGTCATCAGTTTACCACCGGGGGCGATGACGCCGCCAACTGTGGTAACGTCAATGTCCTGGACAATGCCACGTACCGGCGCGGTAAAGTTGAGCCTGGTGAGAGAATCTTCCCGCCCACGGATCACCGAGCGCTGGGTTTCCACTTCCGCATTGGCTTTTGCTAACTCTTCCCGCGCCTGAACGTAATATTGTGTACGCACGTCGTTAAGTTTGTTTTCCAGTTCATTAGCCTGGCGCTGTAAACGCAGCACTTCCACGTTGCTCGCCGCCCCTTGTTTCACCAGCGGCTGGGTCATTGCCAGTTCACGATTGACCAGACTAATCCCTTGCGTCAGTCCGGTGGTGGCTTTGCTTAACCCTTCACGGCGGGTGTTGTATAACGCCGTTTCGGATTCGATAAGTTCGGGAAATTTATTCAGTTCGTCAGGGAACACCAGCGGTTTATTGCTGACTTCCGCCCGCAACCGCGCCGAGGTTGCCAGCGCTGCGTACAGCCGCGACATCGCTTCCTGTACGTCGGATTCAGTTTTGGTGCGGTTAAGCTGCGCCAGTGGCTGACCCTGTTCGACAATATCGCCCACCTTCACGTCGAGATGATACAAAATGCCGCCTTCCAGCGACTGCACCACCTGTTCGCGCCCGGAAGGTTCTACGGTGCCGCTGCCGGTAGTCACTTCATCAAGCTGGAAATACCACGCCCAGCCGAGAAAACAGAGCAGCATCACTGCGGTAACGCGAACTGCCAGCGCCGATCGCGGCAGATGCGGTTCATTAAGGCCACGGTTGTATTGCATTTGTCCGTTCATGCGGCAGACCCCTTATTCTTCTCCTGTAACACCACGCGTCGCGCCGTGGGTTCGCCCTGCTCACGCAAAATGGCCTCTTTCGCACCGTCCATGACAATCCGCCCCTGATCCATCACGATTATCCTGTCCACCAGTTGCAGCATCGCCGTGCGGTGAGTGGCGATGACCAGCGTGCGATGGCCAATCCACTGTTTCAGTTGTTCGATTAAGTGCGCTTCCGCCATTTCATCCAGCGAGGCGCTGGGTTCGTCGAGCAGGACAATATTGGGTTGAGAGATGAGGAGCCGCGCCAGCAGCAGCGTTTGCCGCTGACCGCCAGAAAGGCCAAATCCCCCTTCCTGAATCATGTAGTTGAGTCCGTTTTTCTGCTTCTGCACAAAAGGCAGCGCCCCGCTGAGGATTAACGCGCGTTCGATATCTTCATCGCTGGCCTCTGGCATCCCCATGGTGAGGTTTTCCCGCAGCGAGCCGAAGAACAGTCGCCCGGTCTGGCTGAGTAGCCCCATGTCGCGGCGCAGATCCGCCGGATCAAGCTGCCCGATGCTGATGTTATCCAGCAGCACCTGCCCCTGCTGGGCGATACGCATTCCGGCGAGCATTTGCAATAGTGTTGACTTACCCGCGCCGTTGCGCCCAAGAATGGCGATTTTCTCTCCGGCCTGAATGTTGAGTTTGCCGATTGCCACATCGGCAATCTTCTCTTCTTCGTCGTAATAAAACACCGCGTTGCTGAACTGATAATTACCGTGCAGCACCGCTTTATGCACCAGTTTGCCGTGTTCCGGCTGATCCACCGGGCGCTTCATCAGTTCATCGAGGCCATTACGCGCCACTTTCGCCTGCTGCCAGCGCGACAGCACGCCGGAAATCTGCGACAGCGGCGCAATGGTGCGCGAAGCCAGGATCGTCGTCCCGACCAGTGCGCCGGTGGTCATGTCGCCGTTCATCACCATAAAGCAGCCCACCAACAGCACCACCACGTAAACGATGGACTGCACTTCCTGAGTCCAGGTAAGCAGCAACCCGGTGAGAAAGCGTTGCTTCATGCTGATGGACGAGGCCACGTCGTTGGTGTGGTTCCACTGATTCTGGAAACGCTGTTCGGCGCGCAGCAGTTTAATGTCTTCAATCGACTGCACGGCCTCCACCAGCGTCGCGTTGCGTACCGCCGATTCGCGCATCCCTTCGTTCGCCAGCCGCGCTAACGGGCGTTGTACCAGCAGGCCGGGGATCACCAGCAACGGCAGCGCCAACAAAACCACCAGCACCAGCCAGCCGCCAATCATCCACAGAATAAAGACAAACAGCAGGAAGAACGGCAGGTCTGCCACCGCGCCGATGGTGGTGGAAGTAATAAGCTCCCGCACCGATTCCAGTTCACGGATCTGCGAGATAAACGATCCGGTGGATTTCGAACGCACGTTATTTTTCAGCCGTAATGCGTGGCCAAAAACGCGATCCGAAATACGCAGATCCGCCCGCTTGCCAATCACATCGGAAAGATGTGTGCGCACCATGCGCATACAAAACTCAAACAGGATCGCCATCATCACCCCGGCGAACAGCACCCATAGCGTCGGGTACGACTGCGCCGGAACCACGCGGTCGTAAACCTGCATCGAGAAAATCATCGCCGCCAGCGCCAGCACGTTCGCCACCAGTGACGCCAGCATAATATCGCCGTAGCGCCGCCAGTCTTTCAGCGACAGATTCCAGAACCAGTTCGCCTGATACGGGCGAATATAGTCATCTACCCGCGCATCAGGGATGGCGCTGAGTGGTCGCAGCAGCGCCAGTTCGACGATTTTGTCTTCAACATCCGCGACGTTAAGCGTAGTTTCCAGCCCTTCGTCACCGCTGAACTGAATGCTGATATTGTCGTGGTTGTCGCGCCGGGTGATCACGCCGACCTGCTGATTATCAAACACCACAATCAACGGCAGCCGCCAGGGGTTAAGCGAATCGGCGGAAAACTCGACCAGCCGCAGCCCCATCCCCAACTGCCGCGCCATGTCGGTGAGTAACTCCTCCCGTTTACTGTCGCGCTCCCAGTTGACGGTCGCGCGCACGTTCTCCTGAGAAAAATCAAGTCGATAATAGCGCGCCACGGCGATCATCGCCTCCAGCCAGGCTTCCACGGACTGGGCATTTTTTTTCATTATCTACACCACCATCAATTGATGATTCGCCAGCAAAGTGGCAAGGTCGGTATGCACGCCCGTCAGCGTGACCACGTTAGCTGTCGCAAAGCCGCCGCCCGTGCCGTCGCGGTCGATCTGCACGATGGTGTCGCTGCCGCTCTGGGTAACTTTGACAAAATCACCGATGTTTCCGGCCTGTGCATCCAGCGTCGCCACACCGTTGACGTAGCTGGCTTTGCCGTTTCCGGTGTAGCCGCTACCCTGTAACAGTTCACGAATATCAATGCGATCGGTGTCGGCGGTGCCTTCCCATGTCCCTACCGTAAAGCCATTCACCACGTCCGAACCGTTGCCGCCGGTGGCGTCGCTGGCGTTGAGCAGTTTATAGAGCAAGGTGTCGTGACCGCCGTTGCCGATATTGAGCGTGTCGTTACCGCCGCGCCCTTCCAGTTGGTTATCGCCTGTGCTGCCGGTCAGGGTGTCGTTAAAATTCGATCCAGAAATGCCTTCGATATTGGTAAATGTCGAGGTGTTAAAACCGGTGGCCTGCGCGGCGGTGCTGCTTAAGTTAGCGGTCACGCCCACCGTCGAAAGCCGGAAATCAACCACGTCCATCCCGCCGTTCGCCAGCCAGGTTCCGGTGCCGGAGCTGTACACCCAGCCGCCGGAGCCGTCGTAAGTGTCGGTGCCTGCGGTGGCGAAGAAGGTGTCGTTATAGCCGGTGCCGACAAATTTGCCGTTGTTGCTCGCAGTGCCTGCTTCGGCGCTGAGATCGTAAGCGTGGGTAGCATCAGTGGCATGTAAACCGCCCCAGGTGGTGTTTACCGTCTGGTCGATATTGCTGGCGGTGGCACCGGTGGATTTGATCAACACCGCGTTGTAGGTTTCTCCGGCATTCAGCCCGTAGAAATTGACCAGCGCCGAGGTGTCGTTAACCCCCATCCCCGACTGCGGGTTGATGATTTGCGTGGCGACCAGCACACCCGCCGAGTTGTACAGCTTCACGGTGTTACCGTAATAGACGTTAATACCGTTGGGATCGGTAATGCGCAGGTGCAGCGAAGTGCCGTAGCTCACCGTGTTGGTGTTACGGATCAGGAACACGCTGCCCGACTGTTTGGTCACCAGTACATCCACCGCGCCATCCCAGTCGTAGTCCATTGCCGCCACGCCGCTGGTGGTGCCACTCTGGCTGCCGCCGAGTACCGACTGTGTCCAGTTGCTGGCACCGCCAACGTTGGTGTAAAGATACGACTGTCCGGTCTGGGCAATACGGGCGATATCCATTAACCCGTCATGATCCCAGTCCACCGCTACGCTGAACTGGCTGGCATAGGTTGTGCCCGTTGCGCCCACCGCAACCGGACTCCCCAGTACGCCGTTGGTGTTGAATAACAGCGAGCCGAAGTTTGCCCTCCCCTGACTGGCAGGCAGGAAGAGATCCATATCGCCGTCACCATCGAAATCTGCCCAGGTCATGGAGACAGACGTCGAGTTACCACCGCTACCTGCAACGCTGAGGAAGGTGTTGATGGTGTTCTGCCCCCAGACAAACGTGCCGTTGCCCTGGCTGATGAGCGATGAAAGGGTGTAGAAGTTATTCAGGTTGAAGGTGTGTTGAACCAGATCTACCCTGCCGTCATTGTTAAGATCGACGCCGGAACCTTCGTTAAGTGAAAGATAGCCGTTTACCAACCCGCCGACCGTGGCGCTCCCGCCGTTGTTGGCGGTGGTGGAGTTGCCTACCAGGGTGCCCGCGTTATTCCACAGGAAGGTGTTGGAGTCCGGCCCGCCAGCGTCGCCAATCCAGAAATCGAGATAGCCGTCGCCCTCTTTATCAAACGCCACAATCGAGCCATACCACGTCAGCGTGCCAACGTTCACCTGAATCGCGCTGGAAAAGGTGCCGTCGCCGTTATTGGTAAAGCCGTTGATATAGCCCGTACCGTAGTCATCGCGGGTAATAAACAGATCGCCCGTGCCGTTGCGGTCGTAATCGGCAATGGAACTGGTGGCGTAGTTGTTGCCGCTTTGCACCAGCGTCAGTGCGGTCTTCGACCAGGTGAGCGGATCGGTTGATTGCATAATTTGCTGGTTCGCCAGCACCGTCCACATCCCGTGGTTGTCGAGGCCGTAGGTCAGCCCCCAGGCCGTTGTTTTATTGGCGGTCGTCCAGGCTGGCGTGTAATCAATTGCCGCGTTGACCGTCACCGTGCCGTTGCTGACGTTAGCGGTGTTGCCGTTGCCCGCCGAGCTTTTCACCTGCGCGGTGACGTTATAAGCGGTTGCGGACGCTGCCAGTGCATCGGTATCCGGCAGTTGCACATACCAGGTATTGTGTGCCGGGTCGACTACCACCGCGCCGCCCGGCTGCGAGGTGTAGGTTTTGCCGTTGATCACCACTTCGACGTACTGCCCACTGGCAAGCGCAGCGGTGATTACGCCGCTGATAATCGGCGTGGTGTCACGCGTGGTTTGGTTGGTGATTTGCGCCAGCGTGGTCGGAATAGAGGTATCCACCGTCAGAACAAAATCACTGGAGGAGGTGATATTCCCTGCCAGATCCACCACTCGCGCACTGTAGGTGTACGCGCCACTGACCAGACCGCTGTCGCTGTAAGTCCAGTTCAGTGCGCCGACCATCGTCACCGCGCCTAACAGCAGGCCATTGCGGTAGAGGTAAACCACTTCGCCACTGGCCAGCGGGCCGGAGAGCACGCCGTTCAGCAGCGGCGTGGTGTCGTCGGTGGCCTGCGAACTGCTTAACGTCCCCTGACGCTGCCCGACATCATCGGTATACGACACAATAGTCGGCGTGGCGGTGGGGTTAATCGTATCGACCACCACCGTTTTCGACACCACCGGGCCGGTATTCCCCGCCAGATCCAGCACCCGCACCTGATAAACGTAGCTGCCATCGGTCAGCGTGCGGCTGTCGGTGTAAGTCCACTGCGTGCCGTTGGTGGTGAGCGTGGTCCAGGTCGCGCCGCCGTCGAGGCTAATCTGCGCCACTTCGCCGCTGGCAAGCCCCGCCCCCAGCGAACCGGTCAGCGTGAGCGTGGTATCACTGGTGATAAAGTCGGTGGCCGAACTCCCCGTGTCGGTGCTGATGCTGGCGATGGTCAACACCTGCGCCGGATTAACGGTGTCGATCTGCGCCGACTGGCTGCCCGTTGCGCCAATGTTGCCTGCCAGATCGACCACCCGCACCTGCCAGGTTGTCGTGCCGTTAGTCAACGTGCGCCCGTCAGCGTATGTCCAGTTCAGGCCGTCTGCCGCCAGCGTCACGTTCACCCAGGTTGCGCCGTTGTCGGTACTGATTTGCGCGAACTCGTTAGCACCGAGCGCCGCGCCCAGTACGCCGCGCACGGTAAGCGTGGTGTCGCTGGTAATAAAATCGCTGCTGCTGGCTCCGGTGTCATCGCTGATGCCGGTAATGGTGATGCTTTTTGCCGCTTCCGGGCTGGTGGTGTCAACCACCACGTTTTGCGTCGCGGTCTGCCCGACGTTCCCCGCCAGATCCACCACCCGCACCGTGTAGTTCCAGGTGCCGTCGGTCAGTGTGCGACCATCGGCATAGCTCCAGTTGGTGCCGATAACGGTTAAAGTGGCCCAGGTAACGCCGCCGTCGAGGCTGATTTGCGCCCGTTCATCGGCGGCAAGCGTTGCGCCGAGCGTCCCGCGCACGGTCAGTGTGGTGTCGCGGGTAACAAAATCGCTGCTGCTTAAACCGGTGTCATCGCTAATGCCCGCAATGGTGATGGTTTTGCTCGCCAGCGGCGCGCTGGTGTCCACGGTGACTATCTGGCTGGCGGTCGCGCCGATATTTCCGGCGGTGTCGATAACCCGCACCTGGTAGTTGTAGTTGCCGTCGGTCAGCGTGCGCCCGTCAAGGTACGTCCAGGTCAAACCGCTTACCGACAGGTTCTGCCAGGTGGTGCCGCCGTCGATGCTGATTTGTGCGAACTCACCGGCAGAAAGCGTCGCCCCCAGCGTGCCGCTCACCGCAAGCGTCGTGTCGCTGGTGACAAAATCGTTAGTGATCAAGCCGGTATCGGTGGTAATCGCACTAATGGCGATGGTTTTCACCGCTGGATCTGGGGCGATGGTATCGATCACCACGTTCTGGCTGTCGGTCGCGCCGACATTGCCCGCCGCATCAATGACCCGCACCTGATAGAGATAGTTACCATCGGTCAGCGTGCGGCTGTCGTTGTAGCGCCAGGTCGTGCCGGTCACGGTGAGCGTGATCCAGGTTACCCCGCCGTCGATACTGATTTGCGCCGTCTCGTTACTGGCAAGCGCAGCGGTCAGCGAGCCGTTGACCACCACCGGGCTGACGCTGGTGATAAAGTCGCTGGCGCTAAGGCCGGTGTCGGCTTGCAGGGAATCGATATTAATGGCTATCACCGGAGCGCTGAGATCAACGGTAATGGTGTGATTGTTGCTGCCAGTGTTGCCAATGGCGTTGCTCACCGAGGCGTTAATCACGTAGGCGTTGCCATCTGCCAGCGCGGTGACATCGGCGCTGCCGAGGGTGTAGCTCCAGCTACCACCGGTCTGCACCGTGGTGGTGTAGGTTTTGCCGTTTAAAGTCAGGGTCAGCGTCTGACCGACCGGCGCGGTGGTGGTGCCGCTGATCACCAGCGATGAGCCGTGTTCCGCCGCATTCACCACATCATCACCCGCGAAGGTGTTGATGGTGACCGTGGGGACGTCGCCGTTCAACGTGACGCCACGGCTGGCGCTGCCGGAGTTTCCGGCCTGATCGCTGACCGTCGCGCTGACGGTGTAGCTGCCGTCGCTTAATCCGACAAACTGCTGAGCCGGAATAAATACCGACCAGCTTCCTCCGCTACCAACCGTTGCGGTCCAGGTTTGCCCGTTAAAAGTGACAGTCACCGTCTGACCGACTTCGGCGGTGGTGGTGCCGCTGATGGTTTGTCCTGCAAGCTGCTCGGCGTTGTTGATAATATCGTCGCCCGCCACCGTGGCGATGGTGATCGTCGGCGCAACGGTGTCGACAGTCAGTGCGTGCGTGGTCTGTCCGGGGTTACCGGCGCGGTCGTTCACGCTGGCGGTAATGGTCTGTGCGCCCTGCCCAAGTGTTGCCAGATCTGCCGCTGGCACGTTCAGCGCCCAGGTGCCATTGGCGGCAACCGTGGCGGTGTAGGTTTTACCGCCAAAGGTCACGGTGACCGTCTGTCCCACTTCCGCGCTGGTCGAGCCGTTAAGGGTTAACGGCTGCTGCTGTTCAGCGGCGTTGAGTCGGTCGTCCGTCGAAACGGTATTAATGCTGATCACCGGCGCGGTGAGATCTACCGCCACGCTGCGCGAAGCCGTAGCGCTGTTTCCGGCGCTGTCCTGGGCGGAGGCGCTGACCGTGTAGCTGGTGCCATCGGCTAGTGCGGCGACATCTGCCGCAGGCACATTCACGCTCCAGCTCCCGTTGCTTTGAATGGTGGCGCTATAACCTTTGCCGTTAAGCAACACGGTGACTACGGTGCCAGTGGCAAAGTTCGTTCCGGTGCCACTCAGGGTCAGCGCACTGCCTGCTTCGGCGGCGTTAATGAGGTTATCGCCGCTGATGGTACTGACCGAAAGTGACACCGCCGCCGTATTCACCTGCACGTTGTGCGTCTGGGTGCTGCTGTTGCCTGCGCTGTCGGTGATGGTGGCGCTGATGGTTACCGTGCCGTCCGCAAGGCCGGAAATCACGCTGGCAGGCACGCCGACGCTCCAGTTGCCACTGGCATCGGTGCTGGTGACATACTGCTGCCCGGCGATGGTCACCACCAGGCGGTCGCCCGCTACCGCGCCCGTAGCGGTGCCGCTGATAATCTGCGCCTGAGTGTGTTCAACGTTGTTAATCACATCATCGCCCGCCACGGTATTAAAGCTAATCACCGGCGCGGTGGTATCGACGGTTACGCCTTTGCTGGCGCTGCCAGGATTACCCGCCAGATCGCTGACCGTGGCAGTCAGGGTGTAACCATTATTAGCAAGCGTGGTTAAGGCGCTGGCAGGCAGCGTTAAGCTCCAGCTACCATCCGCCTGCACCGTGGTCTGGTAGGTAGTGCCGTTAAGCGTGACGGTCAACGTTTGCCCCGCTTCCGCCGTACTGGTGCCGGAAACCGTTACGCCCGCCGCCGCTTCGCTGGCATTGATGATGTTATCGCTGGCAATGGTGTTGATGGTCACCATTGGCACGGCGCTATCGACGCTGTATTCATGCGTTGCCGTGGCGCTGTTGCCGTTGACGTTAGTCACCCGCACCAGGGCGCTGGCATCGCCATCACGCAGAGCCGCCATATCCGCGGCCGGAACGGTGGTGCTCCAGCTACCGTTTGCCGCCACCGTGGCGCTGTAAGTTTTGCCGCCAAAGGTAACGGTAACGATTTGCCCCGCTTCGACGCCGGAGGTGCTGCCGGAGAGCGTTAACGCCGCGCCTTTTTCGGCGGCGTTAATCACATCATCGCTGGTGATGGCGTTAATGCTGATGGCAACGGCGGTGAGATCAACGGTGACCGGATGGGTAATGCTGGTCTGGGTTCCGGCACTGTTCGCGCCGCTAACGCTAATGTTCAGCGTTCCCGCAGACCAGTTGCTGACATCCGCCGCCGGAACGCCGACGCTCCAGTTGCCGTTCGCCAGCACCGTTGCAGCGTAAGTTTGATTATTAATCACCACCGTCAGCGCCGTGCCTGCGGCAAAGCCGGAGCTGCTGCCGGAAATCACCTGCGCCTGACCATGTTCGATGATATTGACCACATCATCGCCTGCAACGGTGTCGACTCGCAGACCTGGCAGACTGGCGTCAATGGTGATATCGCGCGTGCCGCTGCCGGTGTTGCCAACAGCGTTGGTGACCGAGGCGTTAACGGTTAACTCACCGTTACCCAGCGCCTGCCAGTCGGCGGCAGGCACGCTCACGTTCCAGCTTAAATCTGGCTGGACGGTGACGCTGTAGGTTTTGCCGCCCAGCGTAACGGTGACGGTGCTGCCCGCCGCCGCACCGGTTACCTGGCCGCTGATAGTTTGTGCACTGCCTGCTTCAGCGGCGTTGATAATGTCGTCCGTTGCCACCGGATTAATGGTTACGCCCGGCAGCGCGGTATTGACCTGCACGTTATGGCTGGCGGTGCTGCTGTTGCCCTGGGCGTTGGTGACGCTCGCCGTGACGCTGTAGGTGGCTTCGCCCAGCGCACTGACCGCCGAGGCGGGCACGGTAACGCTCCAGTTGCCGGAGGCATCGGTGGTGGCGCTGTAGTTTTGTCCATTCAGCGTAACGGTGATCGCCGTGCCCGCAGGTTGATCGCTGGTGCCGGAAAGCGCCAGATTCGATCCTTTTTCAGTGGCGTTGATCACGTCATCGCCCGCGATGGTGTTGATGCCAATCACTGGCGCGCTGAGGCTGACGGTCACGGTGCGGCTGGCGTCGTCGCTGTTACCCGCCCGATCGCTGACGCTGGCGGTGATGGTCTGTGCACCGCTACCCAGCGCCGTCACATCCGCCGCCGGTACACCGACGCTCCAGTTACCGGAGGCGTCCAGCGTGGTGGTGTAGGTTTTGCCGTTGAGCACAACGCTCACCACGTCGCCCGCTTCTCCGCCAGTGCTGGTGCCGGAAATCACCAGCGCCTGCGCGTGTTCAGCATCGTTGATGATGTCATCGCCCGCCACGGTGTTAATGGTGAGAACCGGCGCGGTGGTGTCTACCGCCAGATTATGGCTGGCGCTGCCGGGGTTGCCCGCTTTGTCATTGACCGTGGCGCTGACGGTGTAATTGCTTGCGGTCAGCGCGCCTAAGGCTGAGGTGGGAACATTGACGCTCCAGCTACCGTCCGCCTGTACATTCCCGGTGTAGGTTGCGCCGTTAAGGGTGACGGTCACCGTCTGCCCGGCTTCGGCGGTACTGGTGCCGCTGACGGTGAGCGGGCTTCCGGCCTCTGTGGCGTTCAGGATATCGTCGCTGGCGATGGTGTTAATGGTGAGCGTCGGCGCGCTGGCATCGACGCTGTACGCATGAGTTGCCAAAGCGTTATTGCCGCTCGCGCTGCTGACGCTGGCCTGCACGTTCGCCGCGCCGTCTGGCAGGGTTGCCAGATCCGCCGCCGGAACCGTTACGCTCCAGCTCCCGTTGGCGGCGACGCTTGCGGTGTAAGTTTTGCCGCCAAAGGTGACGGTAACGGTTTGCCCGCTTGCAATCCCGCTGGTGCTGCCGGAAAGGGTCAGGTCGGTGCCTTTTTCGGCGGCGTTAATCACATCATCGCTGGCAACGGTGTTGATGCTGATAGCTACCGCCGTTAAATCGACGGTGAACGGATGGCTGACGTTGACCGGATTTCCGGCGCTGCTCTGGCCGACGACTTCAACGGTTAACGGCCCCGCAGGCCAGGTGCTGACGTTCGCCGCCGGAATGCCTACGCTCCAGCTACCGTCCGCCTGTACCGTGGCGGCATAGGCCACGCCGTTGATGGTGACCGTCAGCGCTGCGCCGGTATTCAGGCCGCTACTGCCGCCGGTGATCACCAGCGCCTGCCCGTGTTCGATGCTGTTGACGATATCATCGCCCGCCACGGTATCGACGCGCAGCCCCGGCAGATTGGCATCAATGGTGATATCCCGCGTGCCGCTGCCGGTGTTGCCACTGGCGTTGGTGACCGAGGCGTTAATGGTTAAATCGCCATTGCCCAGCGCCTGGAGATCGGCTGCCGGAACGCTGACGCTCCAGCTTAAATCGGCCTGAACTTGTGCAGTATAAGTATTGCCACCCAGCGTGACAGTAACCGTATCGCCTGCGGCGGCGCGGGTCACCGCCCCACTGATGGTTTGATCGGCGCCCGCTTCAGCGGCGTTGATAATATCGTCGCCCGCCACGGTGTTGATGGTGACGCCCGGCAGGCCGCTGTCGACCAGTAAATTTGCCTGGCTGCTGACCGTGTTGCCCACTGCACTGGTGGCGCTGGCGCTGACGGTATAGTTGGCCTGACCTAAGGCTGCCAGATCGCTCGCCGGTACGGTTAACGTCCAGTTGCCTGCTGCGTCGGTGGTGGCACTGTAGTTATGACCGTTAAGCGTGACGGTCACCTGTGCGCCGGTCGCCAGCCCGGAGCTGCTGCCGCTGATGGTCAACGGCTGGCCTTTTTCATCGGCGTTCAAAACGTTATCGCCGCTGATGGCGTTAAAGGTAATTGATGGCAGACCGGTATTGACCGTCACCTGATGGGTGGCGCTGCCGCTGTTTCCGGCGGCATCGGTGACACTGGCGTTAATGGTGACCGTACCGTTCGCCAGCGCCGAGACGACGCTTGCCGGTACGCCGACGCTCCAGTTACCGCTGGCATCCAGCACCGTGGTAAAGGTATTTGTGCCGATAGTCACCGTGACGGTGCTACCGGTTGCCGCGCCAGTGGCGGAGCCGCTGATAATCTGCGCCTGGGCGTGTTCTGTGGCATTGATGACATCATCGCCCGCTACCGTGTTGATGGTGACGAGCGGAACGGAAGTATCAACGGTCAGATTGTGGTTAACGGAGGCCGGGTTTCCGGCTTTGTCGCTCACCGCCGCGCTGACGGTGTAGTTACTGGCGGTCAGGGCGCTTAACGCTGCTGGCGGCACGCTGACGCTCCAGCTACCGTCCGTTTGTACCGTGCCGGTATAATTTGCGCCATTGAGCGTGACGGTCACCGTTTGCCCCACTTCCGCCGTACTGCTGCCGGTGATGGTCAGCGCCGTACCGGCTTCGGCGGCATTAAGAATATCGTCGCCCGCAATAGTGTTGATGGTCACCGTTGGCGCGCTGGCATCGACGCTGTAAGCGTGGGTAGTGGTGGCGCTGTTGCCGTTAACGTTGCTGACGCTGGCCTGCGCGCTGGCATCGCCATCACGCAGGGCGGCCATATCCGCCGCCGGAACCGTGGTACTCCACGAACCATTCGCAGCCACCGTGGCGCTGTAGGTTTTGCCGCCAAAGGTGACGGTGACCGTTTGCCCGGCTTCCACGCCGGACGTGCTGCCGGAGAGCGTTAACGCCGTGCCTTTTTCGGCGGCGTTAATCACATCATCGGCGGTAATGGCGTTGATGCTGACGGCAATCGCCGTGAGATCGACGGTGACCGGATGCGTGACGCTGACCGGATTTCCGGCAGTGGTGCTACCGCTCGCCGTAATCGTGACCGTCCCCGCAGGCCAGGCGCTGACATCCGCCGCCGGAACACCGACGCTCCATGAACCATCGGCTAAAACCGTTGCGCTATAGGTCTGGTTATTAATCGAAACCGTGAGTACCGCACCCGCAGCCAGACCGGAACTGCTGCCGGTAATCACCAGCGCCTGCCCGTGCTCGATGATATTAACCACATCATCGCCCGCGACAGTATCGACCCGCAGACCGGGGAGATTCGCATCTATGGTGATTTCACGCGTGCCGTTACCGGTATTGCCTACGCTGTTCGTCACCGTGGCTGAAATGGTCAGCTCGCCGTTGCCCAATGCCTGTAAAGCGGCTGCCGGAATATTAATACTCCAGCTTAAATTCGCCTGCACCGTGGCGGTGTAAGTCGCTCCGCCGAGCGTGACGGTCACTGTGTCGCCCGCCGCCGCGCCCGTCACCTGACCGCTGATGGTTTGATCTGCCCCGGCTTCGGCGGCGTTAATAATATCGTCCGTTGCCACAACGTTAATGGTGACGCCTGGCAGCGCGGTATTGACCTGTACGTTATGGCTGGCGGAACCGCTGTTGCCATCAACATCGGTTGCGGTGGCGGTCACCGTATAAGTCGCTTCACCAAGCGAACCCACCGCAGACGCCGGAACGGTCACGCTCCAGTTCCCGGAAGAATCGGCTGTGGTGGTGTAATTTTGCCCATTGAACGTGACGGTTACCTGCGTGCCCGCAGGCTGGTTGCTGGTGCCGGAAATCGCCAGATCCGCGCCTTTCTCCGTGGCGTTGATAATGTCGTCGACGGCAATCGTGTTAATGCCGAGCACGGGTGCGCCGAGCGCCACGTTGACGACGTGCGAGGCCGTGCCGCTGTTGCCTGCGGAGTCGGTGACCGTGGCGGTAATGGTTACATCGCCCTGCGCCAGTGCGGAAATCACGCTGGCAGGCACGCCGATGCTCCAGTTGCCGTTGGCGTCCAGCACGGTGGTATAGGTGGTCGTGCCAATGGTAACGGAAACCGTGTTACCGGTGGTCGCGCCCGTTGCCGAGCCGCTGATAACCTGTGCCTGGGCGTGTTCTGTGGCATTAATCACGTCATCGCCCGCCACCGTGTTGATGGTGACAACCGGAGCGGCAAGATCCACCGTCAGGTTATGCGTTGCCGAGGCCGGGTTGCCTGCTTTGTCGCTGACCGATGCACTGACCGTATACGAATTAGCGGTGAGGTTAACTAAATCGCCAGTCGGTACGCTGACGCTCCAGCTACCGTCTGCCTGTACATTGCCGCTGTAATCGACGCCGTTTAGCGTCACGGTCACCGTCTGCCCGGCTTCTGCCGTACTGGTGCCGCTGATAGTCAGCGCCGATCCCGCTTCAGCGGCGTTAAGAATATCGTCCGTGGCGATGGTGTTGATGGTGACAGAGGGCGCGGTGGCATCAACGCTGTAAGCATGTGTTGTCTGGGCGATGTTACCAGCTACGTTGCTGACGCTGGCTTGTACGTTTGCTGCGCCATCTGGCAAGGTTGCGAGATCCGCCGCCGGAACTGTCAAGCCCCAGCTACCGCCCGTTGCCACGGTGGTGGTGTAGCTTTTGCCGCCGAAAATAACGGTAATGGTCTGCCCCGCTTCCACGCCGGAGGTGGTGCCGGAGAGCTGCAAATCACTGCCTTTTTCGGCGGCGTTAATCACATCGTCGCCGGAAAGTATATTGATGGTGATAGCGACGGCGGCGAGATCGACGGTGACCGGATGGCTAATGCTGGTTGTCGTTCCGGCGGTGTTGGTGCCTGTAACCGTAATATCGACCGTCCCCGCAGGCCAGTTAGCGACATCCCCAACCGGAACGCCCACGCTCCAGGTGCCGTCGGCTAATACCGTTGCGCCGTAGGTGACGCCGTTGATTTCCACTGTCAGTGGCGTTCCCGCCGCCAGTCCGGTGCTGCTGCCGGTGACCACCAGTGCCTGACCGTGTTCGATAATATTAACCACATCATCGCCTGCCACGGTATCGACGCGCAGACCAGGCAGGTTAGCGTCTATCACAATGTCGTGCGTTGCGGTGCCGGTATTGCCTGTGGTGTTGGTCACCGAGGCGCTGATGGTCAGTTCACCGTTGCCCAGCGCCTGCAAATCTGCCGCCGGTACGCTGACGCTCCAGCTTAAATCTGGCTGCACGGTGGCAGTGTATTGGTTGCCACCAAGCGTGACCGTCACCGTATTCCCCGCTTCTGCCGTTCCCGTTACCTGCCCGCTGATGGTCTGGTTAACGGCGATTTCAGCGGCGTTGATAATGTCATCGCCTGCTACGGTATTAATGATCACCCCAGGCAGCAGCGATTCGACATTCACCGTATGCGTTGTGCTGCCGCTGTTGCCCGCGCTGTCGGTAGCGGTGGCGCTAATCGAATAAACCGCCTCGCCCAGCGCACCGACCGCCGAAGCTGGCACGGTAACGCTCCAGTTACCGGAACCATCGGTGGTGGCGCTGTACGCCAGGCCGTTCAACATCACAGTGACCGTGGTGCCGGTCGCCAGACCGCTGGAGCCGCCGCTGATGGTCAGATCCTGGGTTTTCTCGGTATTGTTAATGATGTCATCGCCGGAAACGGTGTTGATGGTCAGCGTCGGGCCGCTGAGATCAACGGTGACATCGCGGGTGGTGCTGTCGCTGTTGCCCGCACGGTCGCTAAGGCTGGCGGTAATAGTCTGGCTACCGGTTGCCAGTGCCGTGACATCCGCCGCCGGAATGCCGACGCTCCAGTTACCGGAGGCGTCCAGCGTGGTGGTGTAGTTTTTACCGTTCAGGTTAACCGTGACCACATCGCCCGCCGCCGCGCCCGTGCTGGTTCCGCTGACGACCAGCGCCTGCCCGTGTTCGATGGCGTTGATAATGTCATCGCCCGCAACGGTGTTAATGGTGAGATCAGGTGCGGTAACGTCCACCGCCAGCGCATGGTCGGCACTTGCCGGGTTACCCGCTTTGTCGCTCACCGTCGCAGTCACGGTATAGCTGCTGGCGGTTAATCCGCTTAAGTCCGTTGCCGGAACGTTCACGCTCCAGGTGCCATCCGCCTGAACGGTGGTCTGGTAAGTGTTGTTATTCAGCGTAACGGTCAGCGTCTGTCCGGCCTGCGCCGTGGTGGTGCCGCTGATGGTTATCCCCGCGCCAGCTTCGCTTACGTTGAGAATATCGTCGCTAGCGATGGTGTTGATGGTCACAAGCGGCGCGGTGGCATCGACGCTGTACGCGCGATCCGCCTGGGCGCTGTTGCCGTTAATGTTGCTGACGCTCACCTGCACGTTGCCCGCGCCGTCCGGCAACGCAGCGAGATCGGCAGGTAACACGTTCACCGTCCAGCTACCGTTGGCTTCCACGGTAGTGGTGTAATTTTTGCCGCCAAAGGTGACGGTCACCGTTTGCCCGGCTTCCACGCCGCTGGTGCTGCCGCTCACCACCAGCGTTTCGCCTTTCTCGACGGCGTTGATCACATCATCGCCGGAAACGGTGTTAATGGTGATGGCAACGGCGGTGAGATCAACGGTGACCGGATGGGTAATGGTGGAGGTTGTTCCGGCGCTGTTGGTGCCGCTTACCGTAATATCCACCGTACCCGCAGGCCAGTTGCTGACATCCGCCGCCGGAACACCGAGGTTCCATGTGCCGTCGGCTAACACCGTCGCGCCATAGGTGACGCTATTAATCACGACCGTTAACGCCGTTCCTGCCGTTAACCCGGTGCTGCTACCGGTTACCACCAGTGCCTGACTGTGCTCAATGCTGTTAATGACATCGTCGCCCGCCACAGTATCGACCCGTAAGCCAGGCAGATTGGCGTCGATTGTGATATCGCGCGTACCGCTGCCGGTGTTGCCGACGCCGTTAGTCACCGAGGCGTTTACGGTGAGAGAGCCGTTGCCGATGGCCTGAATATCCGCCGCCGGAACGCTGACGCTCCAGCTTAAGTTAGCCTGCACCGTGGCAGTGTAGGTGTTGCCGCCCAGCGTCACGGTGACCGTATTGCCCGCCGCTGCGCCCGTCACCTGACCGCTGATGGTTTGCGCGTTACCGGATTCAGCAGCGTTAATAATATCGTCGGTCGCCACCGCGTTAATGGTGACAGCAGGCAAGGCGCTGTTGACCAGCACGCTATGGCTGGCGGAGTTGCTGTTGCCCGCGCTGTCTGTGACGTTCGCGGTTACTGTGTAGTTAGCTTCACCCAGCGCGCTAACCGCCGAAGCTGGCACCGTGGCGCTCCAGTTGCCGGAAGCATCTGTGGTGGCGGTGTAATTTTGCCCGTTCAGCGTCACTGTAACCGTAGTGCCTGCTGGCTGATTACTGGTGCCGGTGATTTGCAGATCCGCGCCTTTTTCCGTGGCGTTAATCACGTCATCCGTAGCAATGGTGTTGATGCCAATGGTTGGCGAGGTCAGATTCACGGTAACCGTGCGGCTGGCGTCATCGATGTTGCCTGCCGCGTCGGTAATGGTCGCGGTGATGGTTTGCGCACCGCTGCCCAGCGCAGTGACATCTGCCGCCGGAACGCCGACGCTCCAGTTGCCGGAAGCGTCCAGCGTCGTGGTGTAGGTTTTACTGTTTAACGTGACGGTGATGACATCGCCCGCTTCCCCGCCGGTGCTGGAACCGGAGATCACCAGCGCCTGTCCGTGTTCGGAGGCGTTAATAATGTCATCGCCGGAGACGGTGTTGATCGTTAATACCGGAACAGTGAGATCCACCGCCAGACCGTGAATTGCGGTCGCCGGGTTACCCGCCTTGTCGTTTACCGAGGCGCTGACGGTGTACGGGCTGGCGGTCAGATTGCTGAGATCTGTTGTCGGTACGCTGACGCTCCAGCTTCCGTCCGCCTGAACGGTGCCGGTATAGCTGACGCCATTAAGCGTGACGGTTACCGTCTGACCCGCTTCGGCGCTACTGGTGCCGTTGATGGTTAACGGATTGCCCGCCTCAGCGGCGTTAAGAATATCGTCGGTGGCAATGGTATTGATGGAAAGCGTGGGTGCCGTGGCATCGACGCTGTAGGCGTGGGTTGCCGAAGCCGTGTTGCCGTTAACGTTGCTGACGCTGGCCTGCACCGTAGCGTCACCGTCGCGTAACGCGTTGAGATCGGCGGCGGGTACGCTGGTTGTCCAGCTACCATCGCCCGCTACAGTGGCGGTATAAGTTTTGCCGCCAAAGGTGACGGTGACGGTTTGCCCCGCTTCCACGCCGGAGGTGCTGCCAGAAAGGGTTAAATCTGCCCCTTTTTCAGCGGCGTTAATCACATCGTCGCCGGAAACGGTGTTAATGGAAATCGCCACCGCCGCCAGATCGACGGTGACCGGATGGGTGATGGTGACCGGGTTTCCGGCACTACTGGCGCCTGAAACCGTAATATTCACCGTCCCCGCAGGCCAGTTGCCCACATCTGCCGCCGGAACACCGACGCTCCACGTGCCATCGACTAATACTGTCGCAGCGTAAGTGACCGTGTTAATCACCACCGTCAGCGCCGCGCCCGCAGCCAGCCCGCTGCTGCTACCGGTTATCACCAGCGCCTGAGTGTGCTCGATGCTATTGACCACATCATCGCCCGCCACGGTATCGACGCGCAGACCAGGCAAATTGGCGTCGATAGTAATATCTCGCGAACCGCTGCCGGTATTGCCCACGCTGTTGGTCACCGAGGCGTTAACCGTCAGGTCGCCATTACCGATGGCCTGAATATCCGCTGCCGGAACGTCCACGCTCCAGCTTAAATTGCCCTGCACGGTGGCGGTATAGGTTTTCCCGCCAAGCGTTACGGTGACGGTATCGCCCGCCGCTGCGCCCGTCACCTGGCCGCTGATAGTCTGGGCGGAACCCGATTCCGCCGCGTTAATAATATCGTCGGTCGCCACCGGATTAAGGGTGACGCCAGGTAGCGCGGTATTGACCTGCACATTATGACTGGCGGAATTGCTGTTACCCGCGCTGTCGGTGACGTTCGCCGTCACCGTGTAGCTGGCTTCGCCCAGCGCGCCGACAGCAGAGGCTGGCACTGTGGTACTCCAGTTGCCTGCGGCGTCTGTCGTCGCGGTGTAATTTTGCCCGTTAAGCGTCAGCGTAATTGTGGTGCCTGCGGGCTGATTACTGGTGCCAGAAATTTGCAGATCCGCGCCTTTTTCGCTGGCGTTAATGACGTCATCGGTGGCGATGGTGTTAATGCCAATAGTCGGCGCGGTAAGGTTAACGGTAACCGTGTGCGTCTCGCTGTCGCTGTTGCCTGCCGCATCGGTAACGCTCGCCGTTACGGTCTGTGAACCGCTGCCCAGCGCGGTGACGTCCGCCGCCGGAACGCCGACGCTCCAGTTGCCGGAGGCATCAAGCGTCGTGGTGTAGGTTTTACTGTTTAGCGTAACGGTGACGACATCCCCCGCTTCTCCACCGGTGCTGGAACCAGAAATCACCAGCGCCTGCCCGTGTTCGGCGGCGTTAATAATGTCATCGTCGGCAATGGTGTTGATGGTAAGTACCGGAACGGTGAGATCCACCGCCAGATTATGCGTGGTGCTCGCCGGGTTGCCCGCTTTGTCATTGACCGTCGCCGTCAGGGTATGGCTGCCATCCGTCAACGCTGCGAGATCTGCCGCCGGAATATTGATGCTCCAGGTGCCATCGGCCTGTACCGTTGCCTGATATGTCTGCACGGTTGGGCTATTGAGCGTTACCGTAACAATCTGCCCCGCTTCGGCGGTGGTGCTACCGCTCACCGTCACGCCCGCATCGGCTTCGCTGCCATTGACGATATTGTCGCTGGCAACGGTATTAATAATGATGGTTGGCGCACTGCTGTCGACGCTGTAGTTATGCACCGCCGAGGCGCTATTGCCGTTGACGTTGCTGACGCTGGCCTGCGCGGTGGCGGCTCCATCAGTTAATGACGCTAAATCAGCAGCGGGTACGGTGGCAGTCCAGCTACCATCGCTCGCCACGCTGGCAGTGTAATTTTTCCCGCCAAAGGTCACGGTGACCGTTTGTCCGGCTTCTACGTTAGTGGTGGTGCCGGAAAGGGTTAAATCAGCGCCTTTTTCTGCGGCATTAATCACGTCGTCCGTGGCGATGGTGTTGATAGAAATAGCCGCCGGAGTGAGATCGACCGTTACCGGATGCGTAATGCTCACTGGGTTGCTGGCGCTACTTTCCCCGGACACGGCAACCGTCACCGTCCCCGCAGGCCAGGCGCTAACCTGCGCCGCCGTGACGCCCACGCTCCAGCTACCATCGACCTGCACCGCAGTGGTGTATTCCACATTATTAATCGTGACGGTAAGCGGCGTGCCTTCTGCCAGCCCCGAGCTGCTGCCGGTGATGACCAGCGCCTGCCCGTGTTCGATGATATTGACCACATCATCACCCGCCACCGTATCGACCCGTAGACCAGGCAGATTGGCGTCAACGGTGATATCCCGCGTACCGCTGCCGGTGTTGCCGTTTTCATTGGTGACTGAGGCGCTCACCGTCAAATCACCATTACCCAGCGCCTGGATATCCGCCGCCGGAACGCTCACGCTCCAGCTTAATCCAGGCTGTACGGTGGTGGTGTAGGTATTGCCACCCAGCGTAACGGTTACCGTGTCGCCAACGGCAGCTCCAGTCACCTGCCCGCTGATGGTTTGCGCTACGCCCGCTTCGGCGGCGTTAATGATATCGTCGGTTGCTACCGGATTAATGGTCACGCCGGGCAGCGCGCTGTCGACCAGGAGGTTATGGCTGGCGGTGGCGCTATTGCCGATACCGCTGGTCACCGCTGCTGTCACCGTATAGTTGGCCTGGCCTAATGCGGTTACCGCCGATGCCGGAACCGTCACGCTCCAGTTGCCGGAGGCGTCGGTCGTCGCCGTATAATTTTGCCCGTTCAATGTCACGGTGATGGCGGTATTAACAGGCTGATCGCTGGTGCCGGTAATTTGAACATCGGCTCCTTTTTCGCTGGCGTTAATCACATCGTCGCCAGCAATGGTGTTAATACCAATCACCGGCGCGGCGGTATCGACCGTGACGGTCAGTGACTGGCTGCCCGTGTTTCCGGCTTTGTCGGTTACCGAGACGCTGACAGGATAACTGCCGTCCGCCAGCCCACTGACCACCGAGGCCGGAACGCCCAGACTCCAGTTGCCGGAAGCATCCACCACCGTGGTGTAATTCTCATTATTCAGCGTCACGGTGACGATATCGCCCGCCTGTGCGCCAGTGACCGTGCCGCTGATGATTTGCGCCTGAGCATGTTCCGGCGTGTTGATGACGTTGTCGGTCGCCACCGGATTAATGGTCACCACCGGCGGCGTGGCATCCACCAGCGCCACACGTGAAACGCTGGTCGGGTTACCGGCGATATCGTTCACCCTGGCGGTGACCGTGGCGTTGCCGTCAGCCAGCGCGTCAACGTTGGCGGCGGGAACGGTCACGCTCCAGGTGCCGTCTGACTGCACAGTGCCCTGATAGGTCTGCCCATTCAGCGTGACCGTTACCGTCTGCCCTGGCTGGGCGTCGGTGGTGCCGGTGATAGACAAATCTTGTCCGCTTTCAGTGGCATTAATGATGTTATCGGCGGTCAGCGAATCGATGCTTAAGGCCGGAGCCTGGCTATCGACGGTAATCGTGCGGGAGGTGTCGCCGGTGTTACCGCTGGTATTAGTGACAGTTGCGGTGATTTCCGTTGCGCCATCTGACAGGCTACTGACTGTACTGGCGGGTACGGTCAGGCTCCAGGAACCGTCGTTCTGTACTGTGGTCGTCAGGGTTTGCCCGGCGAATTTCACCACCACAGTTTGCCCGGCCTCGACGCCCTGGGTGGTGCCAGTCAGCGTCAGCGGCGAGCCTTTTTCTGCGGCGTTGATAATGTCATCGCCGGAAACGATGTTGATAGCGATCGCCACTTCACCCGCATCAACAAGCACGTTGTGGTCGATAGAGACCGGGTTACCTGCCGGGTCTGTTGCACTGGCCGTCACGACGACCGTGCCTGCACTGAGCGCCTGCAAGTCCGCAGCCGGAACGCCCACCTGCCAGTTGCCGTTGCTATCGGTCACGCCTTGATACGTTTCGTTGCCGAGCGTTACCGTCACGGTGGTGCCCGTGGGAAGATGGCTACTGCTACCAGAAATAACCAGATCTTGTTGCTGTTCGAGGGCGTTAATAACGTCATCGCCGGAAATAGTATTGATACGCAGACCCGGCAGCGTGGCGCTGATGGTGATATCACGTTCACCATTACCGGTGTTGCCGTGTCCGTTCGTCACAGAGGCGTTGATTGTTAATGCGCCATCGCCCAGCGCCTGTAAATCAGCCGCCGGAACGTTCACACTCCAGGTGAGGTTGCTCCCCACCGTCGCCGTGTACGTATTGCCACCCAGCTCAATGGTTACAGTATCGCCCTGCACTGCGCCCACTACGCGCCCGCTCAGGGTTTGATCTGCCGCCGCTTCGGCATTGTTCACCACGTTGTCGCCCGCAAAGGTGTTGATAATCACCTGCGGCAGCACCGTATCGACCAGTAAGTTGCTTTGCGCGGTTCCCGTATTGCCGGTCACATCCGTGGCGCTGGCGGTAACAATATAGTTGGTGTTTGCCAGGTTCAGGACATCGCTTACTGGCACGCTCAATGACCACACGCCGCCGTTAACCTGCGCACTATAAGTGACATTATTCAGCGTCACGTTAACCGTGCCGCCATCGGGCAAATTGCTGGTGCCGCTTAACGTTAGCGGCTGCTGAGACTCCAGCGCATTCAGTACGTTATCACCGCTGATGGGATCTATCGCCACCTGCGGCGCGACGCCCGCCAGGGTGATGTTATGAGTCGCTGTACCGGTATTTCCGGCAGCATCGGTAACCGTGACAATAAGGTCGTTAGGCCCACGCGCCAGCGTGCGGGTTACCGCTGGATCCAGAGCGACATTCCAGGTGCCGTCTGCCAGCACCACACCGGTCAGAACCGTGGCACCTAATTTGACGGTGACCGTGTCGCCAGGTGAAGCCCCACTGACCCGCCCGGAAATAATCTGTGCCACAATCTGTTCAGCGGTGTTAAGAACATCGTCACCCGCAACGGTGTTAACGCTGACCACAGGCGCACTGGTGTCTACCGTGAAATTTGCGCTGTTGCTGGTGGCGTTTCCTGCCCGGTCGCTGACGCTGGCATTTACGGCGTAGTTACCCTCCGTCAGTGCCTGCACTTCTGCGGCAGGCAGCGTCACCTGCCATGTGCCGTCGCTACCGACGATTGCTGTATGGCTTTTACCGTTTACTGTCAGGGTAACGGTTTGTCCAGCTTCAGCATTCGATGTACCACTTAACACCAGCGCGGCGTTATGTTCCGCGGCGCTGACAATGTTGTCCTGAGCGATAGCATTGATGGCAAGCGTCGGCGGCTGGGTATCGACTGTTAATAGTTGCGCGCCAGTGACCGTATTGCCCGTGGCATCTTTACCACTAACCAGTACTGCCTGGTTCCCTTCAGCTAACGCCTGCGCATCGGCAGTCGGCACCTGCACGCTCCACGCGCCGTTAGCCCCGACGGTAGTCGTGTAAGTTTTGCCGTTAAGCGTGACGGTGAGTTCTGTTCCCTGTGCCAGATGGCTACTGCTGCCAGAAAGTGTAAATCCGCCAGCCTGCTCGCTGGCGTTAATAATGTTATCGCCTGCGGTGGTGGCAACCTGTACGGCGGCCTGACTGTTGTCGATAGTTAACGTTATCGAACCGGCATCGGTGATGGTGTTGCCGACAATTTGCACGACTGACCAGGTATGTTCACCGGCACTTTGTGTAGGTAAAGAAACGTTCCAGTGCCCGTTGCTGTCTACCTGTGTACTGGCGATGGTGTTGCCGTTGCTGTCTTTGATCTGGATGGTCGCCCCCGCCTGTCCGCTGCCGCTAAAGGTTGGCGTGGTGTCATCGGTGATGTCATTGGTAGCGAGAATGCCGCGCTGGTCGCCCTGATTATCGGTCACTAAAAATGACGGGGTAGCATTGCCTGGTTCGGCTGGCGGTGGGTTATTAACCACTTCAGTTTTCGAATCATCACCACCACCACTTGCCAGCAAAGCGCCAAGCGCGCCGCCACCTACCGCTGCACCCGCTAACCATCCCCACGGGAAGGTGCTCGTCTGAGCAACGGTATCAAGAAATGGTGCAATACTTTCAATGGCTGCAGTATGGGCTACCAGCTCCACAGGGGCTAAACCACCCGCAGCAGTATCAGCAAAAGTGACATGTGTAAGCTGTTGTCCATCGGCAAAGACCAGCTCCGATTGTTCAGTTGAATTAGCCGCTTGCAAAAAATAGCCATTGCAACGGACAACCGTACCATCCTGCATATAAATCAGCAGGTCATTTCCTTCGCGAACATAACGTGCGACGGCAGATGCCTGAGCATGAATCTGCACCACAGATGGCTCATAAATAACAACCGTGACGTCGCCCGGATTAATCAGCGTTTGTTTGACGGATGTTTTACGCGAAATAACATCAATAATCAGGCTCATAATGGCATTCCTGATAAATGGCGCACATCCTTAGCGAGTCCATTTATCTTAATAAGACAAAGGGTTACTCTAAACAATTCAAGTTGCAGAAAGGTGGCAAGCGAGAGGATACACAGCCGCAATTCATGCTAACCTGAAGCATGACGAGTAAAATCACTTAATAACGATGTAGCCCTACTATTAATAATGGCAGGATTATTTCAAGTCGGGTAAGTCGTTGTATAAGCCTTGTTTAATTCCCGCTAATGGAATCAGGTTATTAACCGCAGCGGCATAATTAACTGCTGCGACCCAACCATCATAATTGGCATTTATTTCAGCCGATTGCGCCTGAAAGACATCTTGCTCGACGGTTAATAGATCATTCAGACTGCGTTTGCCTAATTTATATTCATTTTGGTACACATCTCGCGTTTTGTGCGCGCTTTCGGATTGCGCTAAACCTGCTTCTTCACGACCCCGTGCACCGGTCCAGTTGGCATACGCCACCGACGCCCGTTGCAGCACATCCAGTTTTGCCTGTTCGACCTGCGAGGCAGAGATTTTTTGTTGCCCTTCGGCTTGTTGCACCTGAGCAGAAACCGCGCCACCCTGATACAGCGGCGCATTGACGTTCAACTGTAACTGGTCGTCCCAGTACGAACGGTCACTGGTCTGGTAGCGCGTTTTGCCCCCCTGAATACTGAGCGTGGGCCAGTATTGCGCTTTGGTTTTTTCTACCCCGTACTGAGCCGACTGGCGTAAGTTTTCTGCCGCCAGCACCAGTGGGATGGACTGATAATCGATATTTTTTAGCGATACTGGCTGTTCGGCTAATTCGCCTGGCGGCGCGGCTATCGCCTCCGGCTGTACGCCGGTCAGCACCGCCAGTTGTGCTTTGGCGCTGGCCATCTGTGCCTGATATTGCTCCAGCGTCGAGCGCATTCCGGCAATACGCGTCTGGGCCTGTAATTCATCAGAAGATGAGTTCAGCCCGGCATTGGCGCGCAGTGCCGCCATGTTATAGACATTTTCCAGCGAGTGAATATTGCGTTGCGCCGCGTCACACAAAGCCTGATAACGGCTAACTTCCATATAGGCGGTCGCCGTTTTCTCTGCGACATCGGTCAGGGTGGCCATTAATTTAAAGCGGTAGCTATCACGAGCGGCAGTTTGCAGTTTGATATTGTTGTTAGTTTTACCAAAGTCATACACCAGTTGCGTCAGGGTTATGCCATAAGAAACGTTGTTATCCAGCCTGCCGCTGGAGTCAGTTTGTCGCGACGGGCCTGCGTTGCCGGTTAAACCCACGTGCGGATACCAGGCACTTTTGGCTTCATCGATTTGCGCTTCGCCAATACCTATCTGCGCCGCCTGTTGGGTGACGTCAGGGTTGCGGGCAAATGCGCGTAATATACTTTCCTGTAAGGATAAACTGGCAACCGGCGTAACCGCAGGGGCATTAGCCCATTGTGGTAACGGTGCAGCAAGCGCGTCTCCTCCCATCACAATAAAACTTATTAAAAATATCAGACCTTTATTTTTACGGTTTTTTAATTGTAATCGCGCCATAGGTAAGTCACTTCCTTCCAGGTCATTATTTTAACTGATCTTTATAACCAGCATCATTTTATTTAAGAAGGGTAATAACTTGCGCATCTCTTTCGTTTTTACTTCCCCCTTTAAAAGAAATGCAGTTGAAAAGCTTATACGTCATTTATTAAGAATACACTACGACTTTTAGATTACCATCATCCTTGTTAAGAATAATCCATACCAGGAAGTGATAGAAATCACAGTTTTATCGTCTATATATCTTTTTTTTGTGAATTATTTATTAAAGGCATAAGAAAGGAGATTAATTTAAGGATAAAAATAAAAGCGCAGTACAGAAAGCACCGCGCACAGAAAAGTTTATACCGTTTTATTCCGTTTCATTACCATTGCCACAATAAGGCTTAGTAATAGTGCGCCAATAATCCACATCAGCGCACTGCTGCCCTGTGACCACAGACTGTAAATAAACCCAATGATCACCAACAACATAACCAGCGTGCCAACAACAAGGATCGGTAACGAGGCGTGAATATCATGACGCAGGCGGATAGCGACCATAAACACCGCCAGGTAGCAGATCAAAAAAGTGGCACTGGCGACGCTGGCGAGCGAGCCTAAATTCAGCGCCGCCGTCATCAGCATAATCAACACCACTACGATGATGTTTCCCCAGGTACTCTGCCGCCACAGGGATTTATTCATTAATTTCGGCAGTTCGCGCTCGCTGCCCATATTGTCCATGATGTTAAACACGGCAAACAGGTTGGCGTTGATGGCTGAGGCCGTCGCCAGTAAAGCGCCGATGACCACAATCACATAACCCACATGTCCGAGCAACGGAGAAGCGGCTTGCGCTACGGCGGTATCGGCATATTTTTCTAACTCTAATGCCGAAACATCGCTAAGTAGCACCAGCGCCAGCGCAATGTAGAGTAGCGTGGTAACGCCAATCGCCACCAGAAACGCCCGTGGCATAATGACCGCCGGATCTTTCACTTTATCCGCTGCGTTTGCCATCATGCCAAAGCCCGCATAAGCAAGGAAGGTTATCCCAATACAGGAGAAGAACGCGCCGGAGCTGGGTGGTGCAGAGACAGAAATGTGCGCTGGTTGTAGCGACCAGACGCCTGCGACGATCAACAACAACAGGATCATCATTTTGATGCCGACGAGGATCACTTCCAGCCGCCCTACCGCATGATTGCTTAAGGAGTTAAATAGTGTCATCAGCGCAATGATCGCCAGTGCGTACAGCAAAATAAGATGCTCATCCTGGCTGCCTTCATGCAAAAACTGCACGGCATAAGCGCCAAAGGCACGAGCCACCATCGCGATACTCACCGCCAGCGTCATCAGGTACAGTAACGATAGAGCCAGCGAAAAGACGCCATTACCTAATCCCCGACGAAAGAAGTCAATAATCCCGCCGTTACTGGGGTAACTCGCCCCAAGCCGCGCGTAGGCATAACCGGAAAACATCGCCACAATACCGCCAAAGGCAAAGGCGACCCAGGTCGAGGCTTCCATTAACAACGCGGCCTGCCCCAGCAGGGCAAAGATCCCCGCCCCCACCATCGCCCCAATGCCGATGGAAACGACATTCCATAGCCCGAGGGGTTTGTTATCGTTATCACCTTCCGTGTTCATCATGATCAGCCCTTAAACACGTTATAGCCGAGTTGTTTAGCGACCGATGCCACCATTTTTTGTCCGCGAACACTGTTGCCTTCTTCATCCAGCGGTGGCGAGAACGCGGCAATACCCATCACGCCAGGTACGACCGCCAGAATACCGCCGCCAACGCCGCTTTTTCCGGGCAACCCCACGCGATACGCCCAGTCACCGGAGCGACCATACAGTCCTTCCATCATCATTTCGGCCAGGATGTACGGTACATTATCGGCCTGAAGAATACGTTTTTGGCTTAGCGGATTAACACCGCCCGCCGCCAGCGTCGCGCCAAGCGTCGCCAGTTCAACGGTATTGATAAGCGTGGAGCACTGACGGGTGTACACGTCGCAGGCTTCCATCGCATCGCAATAGAGGTATCCGGAGGAATACAGTAGCCAGGCAATTGCGCGATTGTGGAAGTTGGTGGTCTGCTCTGACTGATTCACTTCATCAGAGAGCGCCACCTGCTCCCCAGCCAGTTGTTGTTGGATGTGTAAAATCCGCTGCCAGCGTTGCTCGGCATTGTCGGCTTTGATCAGACTGGTAGTGGCGATAGCACCTGCATTCACCAGTGGCGACAACGGTTTGCCGCCATGAAGTTCTAAGGCGATGACTGAATTAAAAGGCAATCCGGTCGGGTCAGCGCCAATTTTGTCCTGAACCGCCTGCGAGCCGACATCTTCCAGCGCGAGGGCTAACGTACAGACTTTCGAGATGGATTCCAGCGCAAAGCGGTAATCACTGTCACCCGCGCGATAGACGCTACCATCGCAAGTCACAATAGCCACTGCCGCCAGTTGGCTGGGGACATTCGCCAGAAAGGGAATGTAATCGGCATTTTGTCCGCCGCTCAGTGAATGATATTGGGTATATGCCTGGTCCACTGCCTGCTGTAAATTTTTTGCATCTGACATCTTTTGTTAACTCCTTTTTATAGATGCGGGAGGTTATTCCTCACCCCGATGCCAATTTTCAGGCATCCTGATTTAACTTAGCACCCGCAAATTAACTACAGGAAAACAAAGAGATAATTGTCTGATTCTGATGGAAATTGAGCCAATTTTTTAATCTTCACTGACTTTTATCCTGGTGATTAATTAATTTCTTGACCTTCCCCTTGCTGGAAGGTTTACCCTTTATCTCAGTCAGTCAACACTGTCTTAAAGGAGTGAATTATGTCTCAAACAATCGACCTGACCCTGGACGGCTTGTCCTGCGGTCACTGCGTTAAACGCGTAAAAGAGAGTCTTGAGCAGCGCCCGGACGTTGAGCAGGCGGACGTGTCTATCACTGAAGCGCACGTTACCGGTACTGCCAGCGCAGAACAGCTTATCGAAACTATCAAGCAAGCGGGTTATGACGCATCAGTAAGCCACCCAAAGGCTAAACCGCTGGCGGAGTCATCAATCCCGTCGGAAGCACTGACAGCGGTTCCTGATGAGCTTCCGGCAGCGACCGCCGAAGACGATAGTCAGCAGTTGCTGCTGAGCGGCATGAGCTGCGCCAGTTGTGTCACCCGGGTGCAGAACGCGCTGCAAAGCGTACCGGGCGTCACCCAGGCACGGGTAAACCTGGCGGAGCGCACTGCGCTGGTGATGGGCAGTGCCTCCCCACAAGATTTAGTGCAGGCGGTGGAAAAAGCGGGCTACGGCGCAGAGGCGATTGAAGATGATGCTAAACGCCGCGAGCGCCAGCAGGAAACCGCCGTCGCGACTATGAAACGCTTCCGCTGGCAGGCGATTGTCGCCCTGGCGGTGGGTATCCCGGTGATGGTCTGGGGGATGATTGGCGAGAACATGATGGTCACTGCCGACAACCGCAACCTGTGGTTGGTTATCGGCCTGATTACGCTGGCGGTGATGGTTTTCGCGGGTGGGCATTTTTACCGCAGCGCATGGAAAAGCCTGCTGAACGGCGCGGCGACGATGGATACGCTGGTAGCGCTGGGTACAGGCGTGGCGTGGCTCTATTCGATGAGCGTCAACCTGTGGCCGCAGTGGTTCCCGATGGAAGCGCGACATCTTTATTACGAAGCCAGCGCGATGATTATCGGTCTGATTAATCTCGGCCATATGCTGGAAGCGCGCGCACGTCAGCGCTCTTCTAAAGCGCTGGAGAAATTACTCGATTTAACCCCGCCCACGGCACGACTGGTCACCGAAGATGGTGAAAAAAGTGTGCCGCTGGCTGAAGTGCAGCCAGGTATGTTGCTGCGCCTGACGACCGGTGATCGTGTGCCGGTAGATGGTGAGATTACCCAGGGCGAAGCGTGGCTGGATGAAGCAATGCTGACGGGTGAACCTATTCCGCAGCAAAAAGGCGAAGGCGATAGTGTCCATGCCGGGACGGTGGTGCAGGACGGCAGCGTGCTGTTTCGCGCCAGTGCGGTTGGCAGCCATACTACCTTGTCGCGGATTATTCGCATGGTGCGCCAGGCCCAGAGCAGTAAGCCGGAAATCGGCCAACTGGCGGATAAAATCTCTGCCGTGTTTGTGCCGGTAGTGGTGGTGATTGCGCTGATCAGTGCGGCAATCTGGTATTTCTTTGGTCCGGCACCGCAAATTGTTTATACCCTGGTGATTGCCACCACGGTGCTGATTATCGCCTGCCCGTGTGCGCTGGGGCTGGCAACGCCGATGTCGATTATTTCTGGTGTCGGCCGCGCAGCAGAGTTCGGTGTTCTGGTGCGTGACGCCGACGCACTGCAACGTGCCAGTACGCTGGATACCGTAGTTTTCGATAAAACCGGGACGCTGACCGAAGGGAAGCCGCAGGTTGTCACTGTGAAAACCTTTGCTGATGTTGACGAAGCGCAGGCGCTGCGTCTGGCGGCGGCACTGGAACAAGGTTCCAGCCACCCACTGGCGCGGGCAATCCTCGATAAAGCAGGCGATATGCAACTGCCACAAGTCAACGGCTTCCGCACATTGCGCGGGCTGGGCGTGAGCGGTGAAGCAGAAGGCCATGCGCTGCTGTTGGGGAATCAGGCGCTGTTAAATGATCAGCAAGTAGATACGAAAGCTATCGAAGCGGAGATTACCGCCCAGGCATCGCAAGGATCAACGCCAGTGCTGCTGGCGGTTGACGGTAAAGCGGTAGCCCTGCTGGCAGTACGCGATCCATTACGTAGTGATAGCGTGGCGGCGCTGCAACGGCTGCATAAAGCGGGATATCGTCTGGTGATGTTGACCGGGGATAACCCAGCGACCGCCAATGCGATCGCCAAAGAAGCGGGGATTGATGAAGTGATTGCGGGTGTATTGCCGGATGGTAAAGCCGAAGCGATTAAACGTCTGCAAAGCGAGGGGCGTCAGGTCGCAATGGTGGGTGACGGTATTAATGACGCGCCAGCACTGGCCCAGGCGGATGTCGGTATTGCAATGGGCGGTGGGAGTGATGTTGCGATTGAAACCGCAGCGATTACTCTGATGCGCCATAGTCTGATGGGCGTTGCCGATGCGCTCGCCATCTCCCGCGCAACGCTGCGTAATATGAAGCAGAATCTGCTTGGTGCGTTTATCTATAACAGCATTGGGATCCCCGTCGCCGCCGGTATTTTATGGCCGTTCACCGGAACCTTGCTTAACCCGGTGGTTGCCGGGGCAGCCATGGCACTCTCGTCGATTACCGTGGTGAGCAACGCCAACCGGTTGCTGCGGTTTAAACCGAAAGAGTAAGTACGTCATTGCCGGATGCGCTGCTTCAGGGCGGCGCATTTGGCATTAACGCACGACTGCCGGATGCGGCGTGAACGCCTTATCCGGCCTACGGTTCGGGCACAAGTTTGTAGGCCTGATAAGACGCGACAGCGTCGCATCAGGCAATAGTGCTCAGGTGCCGGATGCGGCATGAACGCCTTATCCGGCCTACGGTTCGGGCACTAGTTTGTAGGCCTGATAAGACGCGTCAGCGTCGCATCAGGCAATAGTGCTCAGGTGCCGGATGCGGCGTGAACGCCT
>NZ_PTSR01000026.1:0-54098 GCF_002965345.1 Escherichia sp. MOD1-EC5950 | reverse complement strand
CGCCGCATCCGGCAATGGTGACAAATGCCTGATGCGACGCTCGCGCGTCTTATCAGGCCTACAGATTCTTGCGCCATTCGCAGGCCGGATAAGGCGTTCTCGCCGCATCCGGCAATGGTGACAAATGCCTGATGCGACGCTCGCGCGTCTTATCAGGCCTACTGATTCTTGCGCCACTCGTAGGCCGGATAAGGCGTTCACGCCGCATCCGGCATAAACATGTAAGTCAAACGCCGTAACGTTCGCACCAGCCAAGAATGGCTTTCTCGAAGCAGGCGAATGGTGGATGCACAATGCCCGCGCCAATCATGCCGACGCCTGCATCTTTATGAGCGATGGCGGTGTTGATCACCGGCAGAATGCCGCTGCTACCCACACGGGTGATGTCGATAGCCGATGGCACGCCCATAAAACCCAGCAGCGGAATGGTGACGTTAGGGTTTTCACCGAGGGTGATTTCACGCATCTGACGGGAGAAATCGATAGCCTCTTCCACCGTGCCGCCCACCAGCGCGACGATTGCAGGTGCGGTCGCCATAGCAAATCCACCAATGCCATAAGTTTCGGTAATAGCACTGTCTCCAATATCCAGCCCCGAATCTTCCGGCTTATAACCGGCAAACATCGGCCCGATGACCTGCTGCGCCGGGCCGGTAAACCATTGCCCCGGTAATCCACTGACCCGCAGGCCGAACTCGACGCCGTTACGCGCCATCGTGGTCACTACGGTGCTGTATTCAATGCCGTGCGCCGCATCCATCGCCGCTTTACACATTGCCATCCACGTCGGGCCGGAGAAATAATCGCTGCTGGCGACAAACTCAAACACTTCGCGCTGTTGTTCGACGGAATAACCTGCCTGAATAATCCCCGGCGTCAGCGCCTGAATCAGCAGAGTCGTCCCGGCGTTATTGCGGTTATGGCACTCATCGCCCATATGCAGCGCTTGCGCCAGCATTAAGCGCAGATCGATCTCACCGATAATTTTCATCGCGTCGCGCAGCATTGGCCCCTGCACATCACGCATCCAGTTGAGGCGGTCAATCACGCTCTGGTCGTTAGCGCCCATACGCAAAATCTTCGCCATCTGCTCGCTCATGTTGGTGTAAGCGATGTTGCCGTAGGTTTTGTTTTTCACGATGTGCATAAACATCGAGGCAGAGGTAACGCCCGCCATCGATCCCACACAGTCGTGTTCGTGGCACGGCGAGAAAGTGATCTCCCCGGAAGCCGCCAGTTCAGCCGCCTCATCGAGATCTTTCGCCAGCCCTTCAAACACCAGCGCACCGGTGACCGCACCTTTCATCGCGCCGCACATTTTTTCCCAGGTAACCGGCGGCCCGGCGTGAAGAATGGTTTTCGCCGTCATGCCCGGCACCACGTTAATCGCCTGATCAAAACCAATCAGCACCGGATGCGACTGGGTAATGCGCTCCAGCGCCTGCTGGTTAGCGGCAGCGATTTTGTCCGCCAGCGGCGAATCAGCAATGTTGTCCAGCGCCTGTACCACCTGCATATTGCCCTGTCCCGGCGGCGTCCAGTCGAGTTGGGTCACTTCTACATGCTGCTTTTTCAGATCATCGCTAAACATGGCGATGCCGACGTTAATAACGTTCAACGGTTGGCTAAACAGTGACTGGCTCATCAGGCTTCCTCCCCTTTGCAGATAAATTCACGCGCCAGCAATCCGGTATTGGTGCTGCTGCTGGCCAGAATTACCCCGGCATCAAGCAGCATCTGGCTTTGTTGTGCTAACGATGGCGTATCAAGATCGGTGCCCAGTACATAGGCGAGAATGATCAACTCACGGCCTTCGGCTGCGGCGATCGCTTTCGCTTCTTTGATCGCATCGAGGGTGGAGCCGACCGGATCTTCATGCGATCCAAATCCGAGCACGAAATCCATCACGATCACCGCCACTTCTGGATCGCGCGCTTCTTCGATCAAGCGACTGATACGGTTGGTCGGGTCAATCATCGGGTGCGGCTTGCCGTTGGTGAAGTCGTCATCGCCAAAGTCGAGGAAGGTGTGTTTGATGCTGCGGTTGATATCTTGCAGGCGGAATTCCGGATCGGGCTGGATGTTGCTATAAACATCGCCATGTTTTTCCATCACCGCGAACATGGTTTCGTCACACAGCGTGCCGCCGCAGAACAGTCCACGAATGTATTTCTGTTGTGGTTGCAGACGCGCACGGACATCAGCAATCAACGGCTGGTTCAAGGTATGCAGGTCGAGATGTTCTTGTTTCACGCCGGAGAGCATTACCGCTTTCAGCGCCGCCTCTTTGCTGCCGCGGGCAAACTGTAGCCCCTGCTCATCCACTGGTGTTTCACCACGACCGAGGAAGCAAACCACCACCGGCTTGCGGCAGGCGCGCGCACGTTCCAGCACTTTGCGAGCCACCGCAGGCGCAGGCGGTTTGGAGATCAGCGCGATGATTTCAGTTTGCGGATCGTTTTCCAGCATTCCGATGGCATCGAGCATCATCAGACCGCCAATTTTCTCGCTCAGGTCGCGCCCACCGGTGCCGATCAGTTGCGAAACGCCGCCGCCAAATTCATGGATACGGACGCTCAGTTCCTGGCTGCCGGTGCCGGATGCACCAACAATACCGATGTTGCCGCGACGCACGGCGTTACCAAAACAGAGCGCCGCGCCGTTGATAATCGCCGTGCCGCAGTCCGGCCCCATCATCAACAGCCCTTTTTCGTGAGCGAGTTGCTTGAGCGCCAGTTCATCTTCAACTGAGACGTTATCGGAGAACAGCATCACGTTGAGGTCGTTTTGCAGCGCCTGACGCGCTTCGCGCGCGGCAAACAGGCCATTGACAGAAATCACTGCCAGGTTACTTTCCGGGATATGCTTTTTGGCGCTGGCAAGGGTGGCGTAACGCGCCTCATGCGAGCCGCTTTGCGCTTTGCTGTTGAACAGTTCTTCAATCTCCGCCAGCAACTGCTCGTTGTCTGCGTCTGGTTTGCCGTTGATGACAATCATCAGGTCGCCGTTTTTGGCCTGTTCCAGCTCCGGCGTCAGCAGCCCTAAATTTTTCAACACGCCTTTGTTCATTTCGGTCGCCATCGCCACAAATGCCTGCTCGACGCCGTCGAGTTTATTTGCGCGCGTGGAGATGGACATCAGCGAGACAGAATCAAAATAGGTATTCGGTTTAATGACTATTTTAACTGACATAATTCCCTCCGTAGGTTTGGCTCAGCGCACAACCATCGGCCATGCCATACAGCATGTCGCAGCCGGAACTGGAGCCAATATGTTTAATCTTTTCTATTGCCTGAGTTGAGTTCCCAGAGACGCCATAAATAATGTCGTAAATAAAATGATGAATATTTTCCCGACAACGTTGTTGCAATGCCGCTTCTAACGTTATGGCACTTAATAACGTAGTGTTATTTCTGCCGCATTGCAGGCCGCGATAAAATTCCCCTTTGTATTTTTCTGCCGGATGTCCGTAAATAAATAAAACAAGCGCCAGACCTGTTAAATAATCATCGGCTGAAGGTGTCAGACCAATCCCTAACCCCATCATGTTAGCGACCGCTGATGCGATATTTTGTTTATCGCTTAATGCCTGAATTACACGACGTCTTTTAATCTGTAACTCTTTATTTAACGCCTGATAAAACGGATTATCACCGCAATAATTAAACAGGGTTTCATTTTCCCCCAGATGCTGATGAATAATGTCGTGCCACTGTTGCCAGGCGATAAAGTGGAAATTCTCAGTGGTCAATTGCAGTACTGGAGACAGCCAACGCTGGCAACAACGCTTATCTATATGAATATGTTGACCAACCGTAATCCCGTGATCGTCAAACTGAACCTTATCGCCATGACGGAACAGACCATCAAAGTGAGTGAGTGCCAACCGACAACTGTTTGGCGCATTGTCGTACTCTTCACAAAGTAGCGTCAGCAACTGTTGGTGAGCCGGGAGTGCAATGTTTACCGCTCTGGCAAAGACCTGTTCAACCTGACCTTCTCCCCGCTGCGCCAGAAAATCCGCATCCGCAGTTAGCGCCCACACACACCGTCTTTCTGGTGTGTCGATAGCAAGCCTCCCGGTTTATGCGCCTGCGGCAATCAGCAACTGCGCAATCTCTTCAAAACCGCGTTCCCGCGCCAGTTCCAGCGGTGTTTTGCCATATTTATCCGTCAGATGCGGGCTGGCACCGTGTTCCAGTAATAACTGGACTATCGCCTGTTGTTTAATCCCGCCATCATTAAGCACAATCGCTTCCAGTAGCGGCGTCCAGCCAACATAATTGGTCTGGTTGACGTTAATATCCGTATGCGTCAAAAGCTCTTTCACAATACTTAAATGGCCTTTTTCACAGGCTGGCGTCAGGCCGACACCGCCAAAACGGGTGACGCAATTAAGATCGGGTTTAGCCGGTAAAATAATTCGTAGTAGCGTTAAATCATCGTTCAGGCAACTCATTAAAAAAGGATTTAAGCAGATATGATCTTGTTTGTTAATATCTGCACCGGCATCAATTAACGCCTGCACACATGCATATTGCTGATATAAACTTGCCAGCGTAATTGCCGTTTTCCCCTGGCGATCGCAGGTATTAATATCGACACCCAGCGCAAGGCAGGTTTTTAATTTATCGATATCACCTTGTAGGGCAGCCAATAAATAGTCGGCAGGTAGATTTTTTATACTCATTCACATTCCCCTGGTTTTTGTGGCTGTTTTCGATGAATTGAGAATAGCAACGAAACTCAACCAAAAGAACCCGCTTAAATTTAATTCGCTGTATTCCGTCTTTTTGTTGAATGATGCTCAACAATCTTTTAGCAGTGTGCGCCAGTGCAATATTTATCTTTTTCTCCCCATACCCTTTCACTCAATCAGGTTTTATTTCTCTATAGTCTGCATATGTATTAACAGCTTCCGTCCACGTCTAACCAGAGGAGAACAAGATGAACGGACTCACTGCAACGGGTATTACCGTCGGTATTTGTGCAGGGCTTTGGCAGTTAGTGTCTTCACATGTCGGGCTTTCTCAAGGATGGGATTTATTAGGAACAACAGGCTTCGTCGCCTTTTGCAGTTTTTATGCCGCAGGCGGCGGTAAATCGGGGTTTATCAAGAGTCTGGCGGTCAATTATTCCGGGATGGTGTGGGCATTTTTCGCTGCACTGGCTTCCGGCTGGCTGGCCTCTGTGAGTGGGCTTTCCGGATTCTGGGCAAGCGTGATTACCACCATTCCCTTCTCGGCGGTGGTGGTCTGGCAAGGGCGTTTCTGGTTACTGTCATTCATTCCCGGTGGATTTCTTGGCATGACGCTGTTTTTTGCCAGCGGGATGAACTGGACAGTAACGCTACTGGGTTTTCTGGCGGGTAATTGCGTGGGGATAATTTCAGAATATAGCGGACAAAAATTAAGCGAAGCGACAACCAAAAGCGGCGGGTGTTAAAAGTTATTCAAAAATGATTATCTATCTTTAATAGATACCTCTACAGTCATGGCTGGAGAAATTCATATTAGAAAATGGCGGGAATGGTTTAATGAACTCAATTTTTACCGAAGAAAATCTGCTGGCGTTTACTACCGCTGCACGTTTTGGCAGCTTCAGTAAAGCCGCAGAAGAGTTGGGTTTAACGACTTCCGCCATTAGCTACACCATCAAGCGAATGGAAACGGGGTTAGATGTGGTGCTGTTTACCCGCAACACCCGCAGCATTGAGCTAACGGAATCCGGGCGCTATTTTTTCCGCAAGGCCACCGACCTGCTGAATGATTTTCACGCTATTAAACGCAGTATCGATACTATTTCGCAAGGCATAGAAGCGCGGGTACGCATTTGTATTAATCAGCTACTTTATACACCCAAACACACCGCACGCTTATTGCAGGTACTGAAAAAGCAATTTCCCACCTGCCAGATTACCGTCACCACCGAAGTGTATAACGGTGTCTGGGACGCGATTATCAATAACCAGGCGAATATCGCCATTGGCGCGCCCGATACGCTACTGGACGGTGGCGGTATTGATTACACCGAGATTGGTGCGATTCGCTGGGCCTTTGCCATCGCCCCGGCTCATCCGTTAGCCTTCATGCCGGAGCCAATCGCTGAAAGTCAGTTACGTCTCTATCCCAATATCATGGTGGAAGACACCGCACATACGATTAATAAAAAAGTGGGCTGGTTGCTACACGGTCAGGAATCGATTCTGGTGCCAGATTTCAACACCAAATGTCAGTGCCAGATTCTGGGCGAAGGGATTGGTTTTTTGCCGGATTACATGGTTCGCGAAGCGATGGCGCAATCACTGCTGGTTACCCGCCAAATTCATAACCCGCGCCAGGATTCGCGCATGTTACTGGCAACCCAGCACTCCGCAACGGGTCAGGTGACGCAGTGGATTAAAAAACAATTTGCGCCAAATGGCATATTAACAAGGATCTATCAGGATTTACTGCATCGGGAGAATTAATACCCGGCACTCTCCCGATGCACTCTGAACTGCGGCTTATATCAACCACCCGCTTTCATTACCCATTCAGAGATAAATTTATCACCCGGTACTGGCGGGGAGAACAAATAGCCCTGCAAAAAGTGAACGCCTTTGCCGATCATTAAATCCGCCTGCTCCTGAGTTTCAACCCCTTCCGCCACAATATTAAGACCAGGCTTACGTGCCAGTTCGACAATATTATCCACAATATGGCCGGAGATTTCGTCCACACTGGCCATTTGCACAAACGACTTATCGATCTTAATAAAATCGACCGGGAACGCCTGCAAGTAACGATAGGTCGCATAACCAGTACCAAAATCGTCCAGAGCAAATGTGATGTTATGGCGATGCAGGCTGTCAAAAATCGCTCTGGCTTCTGGCGTTACCGGAATTGGGTTACGTTCCGTCAACTCGAGAACCAGCTTGATTTTATCGTTGCCTAATTTCTTAACCAGGTTCAGACACTCCTTTTCAAACCCGGATGCCAGGAAACAACCCGCGGACACGTTAATACCAATATGGAAATTATCCGGCAGCAAATGTTTTACTGGTGCCAGAATATCCGCGGTTTGTTTCATCAACTGACGGGTCATTATCACAATCAAGCCGGATGATTCCGCCAGAGGAATAAACTGATCCGGAGGAATAATTCCCGTTTGCGGATGCTCCCAGCGAACCAGCACTTCACAGCCAGTCAGTACCCCTGTCTGTGCGCAGAAAACAGGTTGGATCCACGGTTTGAATTCATGGTTTTCCAGCGCCAGACTGATTGCCTCAGGTGTGACAATATGGTGATAGTGGTTGTCAGAGATATATCTGTGACTGTTATTACCACTGGCGGATATGATCTCCGGATTGTACTGGAAGAAAATATCGCGCCAGAAAGTAATATCGCTTTGGATCCCCAGTTTCTCAAAGAGCTGTTTCTTTTGATGTGAAATTGTCTTTGCGCTGCGATTTCTATATTGTGATATTTCTGTAACCGACATCCCCTGCATCAGCAGCTTGAGTAGCAGTCGCTCTTTCTCGGATACGTTACCGGGCAATGACAAATGAACCGTTGTACCGAACTCTTGCAGAAAAACACGAAAATCACATGAATCCATGAACACACCTTTTATCTTTTATCGCTGTTCAGTATGAGTTACTACTGGTGGATTCCCGAGCACGCATAAGGGGTAACCATAAACATCAACAATGCCGTATCGATAACAACAAACATCACTATCAATCAGTTTATCGTTACCTCTAATGTTTGCTCAATAATGTTTACGCTAAATACCTCAGAAATGTAATCACAAGTGAATCTCAGTAGATAATAACGCAAGTTTAATATTAAAAGCCAACAATCTCAGTCACGCATTTGGGGTACTATAGAAGTAGTTCGACTATTTCTATATTTATAATTTACCACTAAGTACTGACCTTCATTCACGAGCGAAGGCGCATTATATGAATTTAACAATCCAAATCAACTTAAAATATCCCAACTGATATGAACATGGCGTCAACATCCGATTACAAAATGAGTAAAGATGTGTCTTAAACACACAAATTATTCATACTATGCACATACTTTCATAGCATCAACTTTAAGGCTGAATCCATTCAGCTTATATTGAAATATTAATAAGAGATTAAGAATGAATAATATTTAAAACATCCAATAAAATATCATACACAGACAATTAAACCTTAATTAACATGTAGTTACAATAATTCTGACGCATTAACTCCACACGCCTTGCATGAATAAGACCCCAATTCGAATATGTAATTACAATTACCTCAAATAAGAATAAACTTATTGAACAATGGTTTCGACCCGGTGGTGATTTTGGGCATCAATGTTTCTTTTTATGTTTTTATTATTCACTGTCTGGCAGACCATCAGTCTAAACTAATGGCTTCGCTGTATAGATATAACCTCTGCGAGAGGATACACGATTATCTACAACGGTGATGATGCGCTAAAGGTATAAGAAAGTGCGCCATATACAGGACATGGCGCAGACTTGTGTCCCACTGTGTAAATCGGTAATAGCGGTATAGTCGCTGTCTTTCTTGCTACTGAATACCAGAATGGCTATCAATATTTCTCTCAGCAATCCTCAATAATCAGGTATACCGCTTTCACCGGGCCATGAACTCCAACGACTTTGATAAGCTCAATGTCCGCTGTTGAACTGGGGCCACTGATGATGTTAATGCAGGATGGCATACGTTCACCGGCCTGCGCTTTCTGATGCAATTTTTCTGCAAGTTGTGCCACTCGCGGCAAGATGGTGCTTTTACGCAGAATAAAAATAGAGGACTCCGGTAGCAGGCTCAACGAACGCCCGCGCTCGGCAGCGGAAAAAAGTACCACGCCTCCCGACTCTGTTAAGCCATATTCAGCATACACAACGCCAACTTTCGCCTGCTCCGCCTGAGAGATATTCTCTACACCTTTCGCCGGGTCCCAAACAATGGCATTGCATTCCTGCTGTAAACGTTCGCTGATCCCCAGTTCCTCCAGTCGCGAGTCACCGCTAATCACAACAGACTGATCTCCCAACTCTTTACACAGGCGTAATGCGGCTTCTGCAGCCTGCGCCTCGCTGGTCAGTTCACAACGCGTCAACATGACATCGCTGGCAAACTGGATGAACGCATCACAGCGCTGCTGCTGATTAAGTTCAGTAAGCCGCTCGTTAGCATAGTTGTTAAGCGGCACATCTTCTGCTTGCGGTTCGAGTCGCAACGGGCGACCCAGAGCCTGAGCAATGTTGTTCAAAAATTCGCTACGATTATCCATTCTTTTTCTCCTGCGCCTGATGTTTCTTAAACCAGCTACGGAAACTCTCGCCGTCAGCTTCAGGAAGATCGCGTGCTTCCATCCAGTCACTAATCGCGCCAATCCTGAGCGGTGTTTTGCCGCCATTGATAAACCAGCTCGCCGCATGAGCGCCTGCCATCATTCCGACTTTCCACAATCCCGGATGACTATTGGCATAAGCGAACATTTTTATCGCTCGTTGCTCTGCTTTTGCTGTGATCCCTTTTTCAGCCATCACCCGACGATGACGCAAAATCAGTTTCGACAGAGGAATACGTACCGGACAAACGCTGTCACAGGCTGTACATAAAGAACAGGCGTAGGGGAGATCTTTAAAATCTTTATAGCCGCCAAGCAGTGGCGAAATCACTGCGCCGATTGGCCCTGGGTAAATAGAACCATATCCGTGGCCGCCAATATGGCGATATGCCGGACAAGTATTCATACAGGCCCCGCAGCGAATACAACGCAGCACATCCCGAAATTCAGAGGCCAGCACCTCAGAGCGCCCGTTGTCGACAATAACCAGATGAAACTCTTCAGGGCCATCAACGTGTCCGGCTTCGCGCGGCCCTGTCAGCCAGGTGTTGTATCCCGTCAAACGCGCGCCAACAGCACTGCGCGCCAGCATGGTAATCAATACATCAACCTCGGCAAAAGTGGGGGCAATACGCTCCATCCCCATTACCGCAATGTGCGTTTTAGGTAACGTGGTACACATCCGCGCATTGCCTTCATTGGTCACCAGGCATACCGAACCCGTCTCTGCCACCGCGAAATTACAGCCGGTAATACCGATTTCAGCACTGAGGAAATCTTCGCGGATTTTTTGCCGGATGAATAAGGTCATTGCTTCAGGCGTTTCCGGGCCGTCATAGCCCAGGCATTCATGTAGCACCCGGCGGATCTGGTGGCGATCTTTATGGATAGCCGGAACCACGACATGAGATGGCGGATCTTGATCCAACTGGAGAATATATTCACCCAAATCAGTTTCAATCACCTGAATGCCCGCATCCTGCAACACATGGTTGACACCAATCTCTTCGGTCACCATTGATTTGGACTTCACCACCTTCCGCGCGTTTTTACGTTGGGCGACCTGTAAAATATAGCGGGTAGCGTCTTCTTTAGTTTTTGCGAAATAGACGTGGCCGCCGTTTTGCGTCACTTTTTCTGAGAGCTGGTACAGATAAGCGTCAAGATTACTCAGAACATGCTCACGAATCTGGGCGGCACGATCACGCCACTCCTCCCAGTGCCCTAATTCATCAACCATTTTTTGCCGATTTGCACCAATACGCTGCTGCGCGTTTGCCACCGCTTTGCGCATGATCGGATCTTCAATTTGCTGACGGATGCGTGTTTTAAATTCTGTATTACTGGTTTTGATCGACATCTTTATATCCTCAGCGACTCATCAGCACTTCAGCAATATGCATCACTTTGACTTTCTGCCCTTCCCGTTGTAACCGCCCACTAATGTTCAGCAGGCAACTCACGTCAGCACCAATGAGATACTCAGGACGAACCTCCATCAGATGTGAAACCTTTTCTTTCACCATCTCGCCGGATATTTCGGCCATTTTGACCGAGAATGTGCCACCAAATCCGCAGCAGGTGTCCTGTTCGGCAAAGGGCAACAACTCCAGCCCGCGCACATTTTTCAGGAGCGTAAGTGGCTCATCCTTCACCCCCAACTTACGGGCCAGACTGCAAGACGGGTGATACACAGCCCTCCCTTGCAAGCTGGCTCCTACATCAACTACCCCTAATTTATTAACAATAAAAGAGGTGAGATCCTGCATACGCGCAGCGACCTTTTCGGCACGTAATGCCCATTCAGGCTCCTCAGCCAGATAGGTCGGGTAACTTTTTACGGCATAGGTGCAGGAACCGGCAGGAGAAATAATGGGATCGTCGTTTTCCTCCAGTGCGGCGATCAGATTTTTCATCCCTGGAATCGCTTCTTTGATATAACCACTATTGATCGCTGGCTGACCGCAGCATCCCTGTTTCTCCGGGAAATTGACGTGACAGCCGAGTTTTTCCAGTAGCAACACGGAGTCTCGTGCCATCCTTGATTTCAGTGCATCACCAATACAGGTAACAAAGAAATTTACATTCACAACCAATACTCCATTACTTCATTTCTGTTTATGCCCGATGGCAACCACCCCTTATGGGTTATCAATCATCAACAAAAATAGGGGCTCTTTTTTAATCAGGTAGCAAAATACAATTTCAAACTCATTTGTATGACAAAACAGATAATCCGTCATTCAATTCCGGGATGCAATAACTAATTTTATTTCTTTCGGCATCGCTCACATTTTTATAATGACACACACTATCAACACGGGATCATGAATTTGATTTAAGAAGGCAATAAAGTTCATAACCATGAACTCCAATACCTATTTTGAGCTACTCATTTTGGGGCTGTGAAAATATACACTCATTGTTTTATACGTCGAGTAATCAACAATAAACATACAATCATCAACAGCCATAATTTTATTTTACTGAAGCGATTCAGTTTGCATTTTTTATTTTTACAATGAGATAGCCTTCTTCGGAAAAATATATAAACAAGGTCAAGCAATATAGTTGGAAATAGAAATGCACGGATATTTAATGTTTGCTATAGCACTCTCACCTTTGCTCCTTATGGTATTTCTGATTCTGAAACTGAAGATGCCTATCCATTATTCAGTTCTGATATCACTGGCATTCACTGCTGTTTTATCTGTCCTGTTCTGGGACATGCCAGTACAAAATCTTAAAGCCTCCGTGAGTTATGGCGCACTCAAAGGGTTATGGCCGATAGTGATTGTGATCCTCGGCGCGATATTCAGTTATAACGTGATGCAGGCAACCAAAGCGCTGGATATTCTCCGCGATATTCTCGCCAGTATTAGCGAAGATAAGCGTATCCAGGTACTCCTTATTTCGTGGTGTTTTGGTGGTTTTCTTGAAGCTGCCGCCGGTTACGGTACAGCGGTCGCAATCCCTATCGGTATCCTCATCGCGCTGGGATTCAACCCACTGAAAGCCGCAATTGCTTCACTGGTTGCTAATACCGTACCTACAGCGTTTGGGGCAGTGGGTATTCCGGTTTCGATTCTGGCCGAACAGGTTAACCTGTCGGTTTACACCTTAGGTGGCACAATTATTCTGCAATTGGCGATTTTTAATCTCCTGCTGCCCTTTGTCATTATTGGTATTATTGGCGGCGGTGTGAAAGCAATTCGCGGCGTATTCCTTATCACGCTGCTATGTGGCATTGCGACACTTGTTCCGCAGTATTTTGTTGCCATACATCTCGGTGCCGAATTACCCGCTTTTGCTGGCAGCCTGGTTAGCCTTTTCACTGTCGCAATTGCCAGCCGTTTACGCAAAAGAGACGTAGATCCCGAGTGGCGTATTGAAGCCAGCCATACCCGTGAAATGGCACCACGCTCAGTAAAGGTGCTGTTTCGGGTCGGCTCTATTTACCTGTTCATTTTTATCTTTATTCTGCTGTGCTCACCGTTATTCCCAACGATAAAGGCGGCAGCATCTCAGTTAGCTTCAGCACTGCATTTTTCACTGGTCGATGGTGGAACATTGGTGTTAAAAATCGAATGGCTCACGACGCCAGGAATGCTGATTATCTTTGCGACTATTCTCGGCGGTTTTATTCAGGGGGCTTCAGCACGCGGTATGCTGGAAGTTTTTGTCAAAACCGTGCTCCAACTTAAAAATTCTATTATTGCAATTATGGCTATTGTCGCTATGGCAACAGTTATGGATCTCAGCGGCATTATTTCTACGCTGGCACAGTCAATTGTCGACCTCACAGGAAGTTCATATGTCTTCCTCGCCCCGGTCATTGGTGCTCTGGGTACTTTCGTCACTGGTAGCGACACTAACTCGAATATTTTGTTTGGCAAACTGCAAACTATTGCAGCCAGTAAGTTACATATCGATCCCAACTGGCTGGCGGCGGCAAATACCTCCGGTGCAACGGGAGGAAAAATGATTTCGCCACAAAGTATCGCCATTGCCGTTTCAGCCACGAAAATGGAAGGACAGGCTAATCAAATAATGTCTGGCACCATGAAATATTGCTGTGCCTACATCGCGATACTTGGCTTAAAAGTTGGCCTCTTTTATTTCTGGTTTATGCGATAATATGCTTTTATATTTGTCAGAACACAAATAAAGGCTAAGTAACAGAAATCTTATCTCCAGAATGCCAGGATGTTCTTTATATCTTCCAGAACATCCTGCTGTTTTCCTCCACTACGCTAAGTATGACAGACTCTATTTTTATGCCCGGTAATCTTATTCATACTTAGCTTACAAGATAACCTCCTGAAGTTGTCTGACTCTTTCCCGATATTCTCCCGGAGTACAAGCAAACTCCCGGACAAAAGCCTTGTGAAAAGATGATTCACTGGCATAGCCTACCGACTCAGCAATCACCACAACGGGGAGCGTTTCCCGGGAAAACATCTGGGCCGCTATTTGTAGGCGTAACTTTGTTAATACAGCCAGTGGCGTAGTTCCGGAAACATCACGGAAAAGTTGGGCAAAACTTGCCCTGGACATGTGAGCGATGCTGGCCAGTGATTCGACGGTCCAGGCGTGTCCGGGCATTTCCAGCATTTGCTGGATCACCGCACCAAGACGCGGATGCAGTAGCAAACTGAGAATGTTTTTCTCTGTATTAGCCTGTGCAATCCATTCACGTACCGCGAGTGTAAATAGTGTCGCGCAGACCTGGCTACACAGTGCATCCGCTCCCGGCATTGCCGATCTGGATTCCTGTTGTAAAAAAGGAATCGCTTCCCTCAGCCAGTGAAATTCCACACTGTCGCTTTCCGGTGCCAAAACCAGCACTTCCGGCAAAGAGGTTAAAAAATAACGCGCCGAACGTTGCAGTCGAAGAGTGCCGCAGACAATACAGGTCGATTCATTTTCGACGTGACTCAGGCGATGCGCTGAATTGTGTGGTAACAGAACCACACTCCCTGAGCGTAACGTAAAGGTCTGCCCCGTCGGTATTTCCAGTTTCGCCGCACCTTGTGTTAGCGCATGCCAACGAATAACCGACAGTTCTCCTGCGCCATGTGGAAGCTGCCAGTCGCTTCCTAACTCGCAATTTTTATCGATCGTTCCTTGTGGAGCGTTAAGCATCAACAAACGGCTAAGGGCATCCATATCAGACTCCTGAGTAGTTATTGATTACAGACAGCAGCAATCTTATATAAGCATTAATCTAATATCATCAACTAGTTAATCATCATCGTCATATTGTGACCCTGATTAAAAAACAATAAACACCAGACGATAAGACAAAATTTTAAGCGTTGTGAAGAAATATTATTTTTGCCTTTACGTCTATAGTCATTATGTCAAATGAATACGTTTCGACAGGAAATTATCATGAATAAATATCAGGCAGTTATTATTGGTTTTGGTAAGGCAGGAAAAACATTAGCCGTCACGCTGGCTAAAGCGGGTTGGCGTGTGGCCCTCATCGAACAATCGAACGCAATGTATGGCGGGACTTGTATTAATATCGGCTGCATCCCGACCAAGACGTTGGTTCATGATGCACAACAGCACGTAGATTTTGCCAGTGCCACGCAGCGTAAAGATGAGGTCGTCAGTTTATTACGCGATAAGAATTTCCATAATCTTGCAGATATGACCAATATCGACGTGATCGACGGACAAGCGGAGTTTATCGATAACCATATTCTGCGCATTCATCGACCTGAGGGAAATCTGGAGATTAGTGGCGAGAAGATTTTTATTAATACCGGTGCGCAAACCGTGATTCCGCCAATTCCCGGAATAACCACAACGCCTGGCGTCTATGACAGTACCGGATTACTGAATCTGAAGGAATTACCCGAGCATTTAGGTATTTTGGGCGGGGGATATATTGGCGTTGAGTTCGCCTCTATGTTCGCCAATTTTGGCAGTAAGGTTACTATTTTCGAAGCCGCACCTCTGTTTTTGCCTCGTGAGGATCGGGATATTGCTGATAATATCGCGACTATTTTACGCGAACAGGGCGTCGATATTATCCTCAATGCCCATGTGGAGCGAATCAGCCACGATGAAAATAAAGTGCAAGTGCATACCGGGCACGCCCAACTGGCGGTGAATGCATTGTTAATAGCTTCCGGCCGTCAACCGGCTGCTGCTTCGTTAAAGCCAGGAAATGCCGGTGTCGCGGTAAACGAGCGCGGAGCAATTGTCGTTGACAAGCAATTACATACCACAGCGGACAATATTTGGGCGATGGGAGATGTTACCGGCGGGCTACAGTTTACCTATATTTCACTGGATGACTTCCGCATCGTGCGCGATGAGTTACTGGGAGAAGGCAAACGTAGCACAGACGATCGGAAAAATGTGCCTTATTCCGTATTCATGACTCCACCGCTGTCCCGGGTTGGTATAACGGAAGAGCAGGCCAGGGAAAGCGGCGCGGATATTCAGGTGGCAACATTACCTGTAACAGCAATTCCGCGCGCCAGAGTGATGAACGATACCCGTGGGGTATTAAAAGCGATTGTCGATAATAAAACCCAACGCATATTAGGGGCATCACTGCTGTGTGTTGATTCCCACGAGATGATCAATATAGTGAAAATGGTGATGGATGCCGGACTGCCTTATAGCGTATTACGCGATCAGATTTTTACTCACCCGTCGATGAGCGAATCGCTCAATGATCTATTTTCATTAGTCAAATAACCCAAAAATCAGACGCCAGGACAAATATTCTGGCGTCTCAGAGAAAAGCATTTTATTAGATTTTGCTTATTCTATAACTTCTTAATCACTTCATTGATGGTATTTTATATGTTTAAAAAAACTGTTTTATTTGCAACGCTATTATCTGGCGTTATGGCTTTTTCCACCAATGCAGATGACAAAATAGTTCTGAAACATGTCAGCGTCTCGTCAATATCAGCCTCACCAACAGTTCTGGAGGATGCCATTGCCGATATTGCCAGAAAATACGATGCTTCATCATGGAAAGTCACCTCAATGCGAATTGATAATAACTCAACCGCAACGGCAGTATTGTATAAATAAGGATGTTTACAATGGAAAAATACCTGCACCTGTTAAGTCGGGGGGATAAAGTTGGCCTGACATTGATTCGACTGAGCATTGCGATTGTTTTTATGTGGATTGGGTTATTAAAGTTTGTCCCTTACGAGGCAGACAGCATTACACCATTCGTCGCGAACAGTCCGTTAATGTCGTTCTTCTATGAACATCCGGAAGACTATAAACAGTATCTGACTCACGAAGGCGAATACAAGCCAGAAGCCCGGGCATGGCAAATTACCAATAATACCTATGGTTTTTCCAATGGCCTTGGCGTCGTGGAGGTGATGATTGCGCTACTGGTTTTGGCTAACCCTGTTAACCGGTGGTTGGGTTTATTGGGAGGACTGATGTCATTTGCCACACCTCTGGTAACACTCTCATTTTTAATCACCACACCTGAAGCCTGGGTGCCCGCACTGGGGGATGCTCATCATGGTTTTCCTTATTTATCCGGTGCCGGTCGTCTGGTGTTGAAGGATACCCTGATGCTGGCTGGCGCAGTCATGATAATGGCCGATTCAGCACGGGATATCCTCAACCAACGAAGTCATGAATCATGTTCAGATTTTAAAGTTTAAATTCTTATAATCAGAACAGAATTTGTTTCTCATTATTCAGGCGTCAGTCTTCTCTTTGTACAGGCGAGGCTGACGCTATTTTGATGCTCAATGTTTCTTTGTTGAGTATATAAACTTCCTGATATAAAGCATCGACATTATTCACATTAGCCTGTATTGGAAAATTTAGTACCTGTGTCCTTATTCCCAGCGACGAAGAGTGCGCGAATGCTCCCCAGCCTGCTGGAGAGCATCGGAGGTTAATTAAATATTCTTATCAAAGAAAACGTCTAATTTTTGCGTCGCCTGGTCAACGTATTCAGGCACCCAATATGTCTCAATATGGGTAGCGCCATCGATCAGGAAGAGTTCTTTGTTTTTCGTACCTGTGGCTTTAGCGAATGCATCTTCAGTCATGTACAACGTATCCGCTTTTGTACCGGCAATCATCAGCAGTGGTTGATTGATGAGATCGATATGGTCTGTCACGTCAAAGCTCATCAGATCCAGCAAACTACTTGTGGTGTATTTAAACGTTGAATTTGGATGTGCGTGCGTTTTCCAGTAATACTCGTAGCCCTGTCGGTACAAAGCAAATGGCAATTTAGCGATCTGTTCATCAGTCAGGTTGGCATCACCGGAGTAAAGCACTTCACCTCCGGCTGCTTCCTGAGCGCGTGCGTCAGAAGCCTGCTGGAGCCGCTGCTGGATAGTATCCAACTGTGAATTCTGAAAACCATTACGCCGCACAAGACCTGAATTAAACATGCTGATGGTGGCAATCGATTTGAAGCGTTTATCCGTCTCAGCGGCAACAAGTGAATAGCCGCCTCCTCCACAAATCCCCAGCAAGCCAATACGGGTGCTATCAACACCGGGATACTGACTGATGAAGTCAGCCATGCCGTGGATATCTTCAATACGATTTGCGGGCTTGTCTACGTTACGCGGCAGACCTCCGCTGGCCCCCTGATAAGCAGCATCGGCGGCGATGGTAATATATCCGTGTTCTGCCAGGCGTTGGGCATATAACCCGGCAACCTGCTCTTTTACGCCACCATTAGGGTGAGCCACCACGATTGCCGGATATTTTTTCGCAGGATCATAGTTAGCCGGTGTATACACATTTGCTGCAATTTGAATGCCATGGAGATCATATTTCACCGGATGGATATTGACCTTACCTGCGACATTCTCGGTGATAGCCCCGTCATAAACGAGAGTAAATGGGTTCTTTTTGTAATCTGCTGCATTGGCTGAGGTGATACCGACTACCGCCGTCATCAGCATTGCACTTAAAAGAGTCAATTTCATGGTTTCTCCCGATAAAAATGCGTGTTCATAAGGCAAGCGAGATGGAACATTCAGACACAGGGTAGAGAGAAAAAACTGTCAGCATCATGACCGCTAAATAACATTTTTGTCAGGAAACGCCCCTGACAATCGCGTTTTCTGTTGTCGGTGGTTGAAATGAGAGAACGCAGACCCTTTCCCTGACCTGATTTATGAATCAGGCTGATTAACCCTATCGGTAAAGCTCTCTCAAATGCACATAAATATGTTGCTATACTCAACCTGACTTAAGCGGTTGTGATATACCCCGTATAAAATAAGTCACTTATAACAGTTCAACAAATAAAATTCACAGCTTCCGGGTTAATAATTATTATATATACCATGGCAAGGATATTAATATGGCGACACTTGAGCAACTTATCATTTTCTTTCTTCTTATTGGCGTTGGCGTTATAGCTCGTAAAGTGGGAGTCATTACACCAGGAAACACTCCCCAACTCACATCTCTTGTTTTTAACTTTGCGATGCCAGCCATTATATTTTCCGGAATAACCACTGACCAACCACATATTTCCGGAAAAGAACTTTCCATCGTGCTTGCATCTGCATTTACTGCGCTTATTTTACTGATTATTTGCAGCCGTATACTGGCAAGAGTTTTACGATATGAAAGAGAATATCATGGTGTGGTTACTGTTATGACAACATTTACCAATATTTCCATGATGGGGATCCCAATGATATATTCATTGTATGGCGCTGAAGCCATGATTTATATCACTGTGTTTTTACTCCCATATAACTTATTATTCTTTTCATATGGCTATTACTGCATGAAAGACCAGAGTGGAAATGCTGAAGCGCTTAGCTTGAGAAATATGTTAAACGTCATCAACCCAGGGATTATTGCCTGTATCCTTGCTTTGATTTTATATATTTCAAATATACACATTCCTTACGTCATTGCACAACCAATCAAAATGCTGGGCGCAATAACTGGCCCGGTTTCAATGCTACTGATTGGCTCATTCCTGTTAGACATCGAATGGAAATCTGTTTTTAAGGATGTAAAAGTATGGGTATTCACTTTTTTTAAAATGATCATTATTCCGCTTGTCATTATATTAATAATGAAGTTATTCATTACAAATGGGCTATTACTGGGTGTCCTGCTGGCTGCGGTAGCGACACCGGCTGGTGCCGGAACTCCCTTATTAGCTCAGATGTTAAATAAAAAAGTTTATCCGTTAGCTCTTAAAGGTGCAACGTTAACCACACTGGTGTCACTTATTACGATGCCTCTCGTAGCAATGATGACAGGTATTGGATAATACCTGGAGCACTATTTGAAGCCATAATAAAATATCAGAGATAATATATGAGCCATAAAACTTCCTTCAAAAAAACGGTCGGTAATGTTTTGTTGTCCGGACTGATATTTTCTGTTTCTGGTTGCGCAATGCACAACATTCAGAGCCAAAGTGCAGAACCGCATATTGTATTACAAACCCAGGGAAGCTTTACTGTAGGTGGTACAACGGTAAAACATTCAGGCACATTTTCAGAACAAAATTTTCTGTCTCCTGATGGTCAGACAGCTTATGGCGATCATGCTTACGTCTTCTACCAAATTCCGGTAAATACACATAAATATCCTCTGGTCTTCCAGCATGGCGGGGCACAAACCAAAAGAACATGGGAAAGTACACCAGATGGACGCGATGGATTCCAGAATATTTTCCTGAAAAAAAACTATAGTGTTTATCTCGTTGACCAACCCCGTATGGGTGAAGCCGGTTTATCAACCAAAGATGATACGGGTAAAAATCCCTGGGCGGGCAATCCTATGTATGCCGACAAGACATTTTTTCTGTTGTCCCGTGTTGGCAATGAACAGGGCGTATTTAAAAATTCGCAGTTTCCTGACAATCCTGAAAGTATTGAAGCATTCCAGCGTTCCTGGAATCCCTACTCAGGAGAACTTGATAATGAGCTGAATGCGAAAACACTTGCTCAGTTATTTGAAAAAATTGGCCAGGGTATTTTAATCACTCACTCGATGGGCGGCACTATTGGCTGGAGAACCCCCTTTTATACCGACAATGTAAAAGCTATTGTTGCTTATGAGCCAGGTGGAACACCATTTATCTTCCCGGAAAATGAGATGCCATCCCCGGTGAAAACCACATTTGCCCCCTTGAGCGCTTCCGCGATAGGAGTTCCCATGAACGAGTTTCTCAAACTCACGCGGATCCCAATCGTTATTTATTATGGCGATTTTATTGCTGAAAAACCGGATACGGCCGTTGGCCCGGATAAATGGAGAAGTGAATATGAAATGGCAAAGCAATTTGTTATGGCCATCAACCGTCACGGTGGAGATGCTACCCTTGTCCATCTCCCTGATATTGGCATCAAAGGCAATTCTCATTTCCTGATGGCGGAAAAGAATAATCAGGAGATTGCCGGGATAATGGCATCGTGGTTACACGATAAAGGACTCGATAAATAAACCAGTGCCCTAAAATCATTAATGGAGCGGGATAAATATTATGCGCCTTTTACTTATAGAAGATGAAGAGAAAACCTCGACATATATCAGCCGTGCATTAAAAGAATCAGGGTTCATCGTTGATATTTCTGCCAATGGCGCTGAAGGGCTTCATTATGCGCTGGAATTAGACTACGACGCGATAATTCTTGATGTGATGCTACCCGGAATGGATGGTTATCAGGTACTGGAAGGCGTCCGGGCCAGGAAACAGACCCCCGTACTGATGCTGTCAGCACGGGGATCGGTCGACGAACGCGTCAAAGGGCTGCGTCTGGGAGCAGATGATTATCTCCCTAAGCCCTTTTCACTCATTGAATTGGTGGCGCGTATTCAGGCGTTGGTGCGTCGCCGCCCTACGGATGGCGCAGACATCACTCAGCTTCATATTCAGGATCTGCATCTCGACTTACTGGCGCGCAGGGTATTTCGCGGAGGAACGAGACTGGAACTAACCGCGAAAGAGTTTTCCCTGTTGAGTTTGCTCGCTCGCCATCAAGGGGAGATCCTGTCAAAGATGATGATTGCCGAACAAGTCTGGGACATGAATTTTGATAGTGATGCCAATGTGGTTGAAGTCGCTATTAAACGTTTACGCGCCAAAGTTGATGCCCCATTCGACGTTAAGTTGCTTCATACCGTTCGCGGCATGGGGTATGTCCTCGAAGTCCGGCCTGAGTAAATAAAGGGGATAAGCATGCTCAGGCGTTCCATCTCTGTCCACCTGGCGCTGATGTTTGCCTTATCCGCGCTGCTGATTGTTTCCGTTATTGGCATCCTGCTCAGAAGCTCTTTGCATGATTCCTTACAAAAACAGATGCACAACGAACTGTTGTTCAGGGAATCATTGATGAGTCCGTGGATCACCGCTCGAACCTCAGCCGACGGTTGGTCCACGCTTGCCAATAAATTCACCGTATTAGCCAATTCCGAAGGTGAGCGCGTGCGCTACTGGATAGTCAGCGATAACCCGCGTTTCAGCGTGGGAGGAATACCGCCAGTGGGAGTTCAGTGGTCTTCTTTGCGGGAGGGATTTAATAAAGTACCCGGCGCATCAGAGGGCGCATGCTCGCTGTTTCTGTTAGTGAAAACGATTCCGGCAAACGGTGAAAGACCTGAGTTACGTTATGTGGTCGCCATTGACTCCACGCCGTACATGGGCACGCTCAATGCCTTTACGCGGACACTGTTGATCATTACTGCTCTGGGCGTAGCGATCGTCGCCCTGCTGGGCTACGTTGTTTCAAAGATTGGCCTGCGTCCGGTGGGAATGCTCAGTAAGCAGGCGCAACATCTCGCACCAGGGGATCATAGTCAGCGACTGGATGCCAGAGCCTTGCCCGAAGAGTTGCAGCAACTGGCCTCATCATTTAATGGCGTGCTGGAGCGCCAGGAAATCGCCTGGCGGCAACTTGAAAGTTTTAATGCTGATGTTGCTCATGAACTTCGCACGCCGCTGACTAACCTGATTGGCCAAACGCAACTGGGGCTATCACGCCGACGATCTTATGAAGAACTGGAAGAATTATTGGGCTCGAATCTGGAAGAGCTTGAACGTATGACGTCTATTGTCAATGACATGCTGTTCCTGTCTCATGCCCACGCGGGGGAACATGCGTCTCAGCTTAAACAAGTCTCCTTGCGAGAAGAAACCCTTAAGACAGCAGAATATGTCGAGCCTTCTTTTACAGAAAAACAGCTTTCGCTGGATGTTGAAGGCGATGTCACTGCGCTTATCGATCGGCGGCTGTTCCACCGCTCACTGGCCAATTTACTGGAAAATAGCGCAAGACATTCCCCCTCCAATAGCACGATTACCGTGCGGTTAAGCGAAAGAGATAATCAGGCCTGTGTTGAAGTTTCCAATCCGGGCGATCCGATAGCACCTGAGCACTTACACCGGCTTTTTGAGCGGTTTTATCGCATCGACACCTCCCGGGCAAGAAGTGATGCCCATCATGGGTTGGGTCTGTCGATTGTGCGCGCCGTCGCTATTATGCACCGGGGAGATGCCTTTGCCCGTAGTGAAGGTGGCATCAATACATTTGGCCTCACCTTTGCGATGCAAGCAAATAAAACAGCGGGCAATTCGCCTTCAGGCACTGAGTCTGGTGCAGCGTTAACTGACAAAATTGTCAGGGAGGCGTCAGCCTGACGACATGTCACGCTGATTAGAATCATTGCATCCCCTCCATCATCGTAGATAAGGACGCTTTGCATGATCAGACAGTTACGTTATCTCGGGTTACTACTGCCACTCTTCACCGCTTCATCCTGGGCAGTGGAGCAAAATTCCGCTGTCCATATTGCTCCCGCCGGAAGCCAGAATGCGGTGTACGGATCAGCGGAGAACTTTACCGGTCGTGTCCGGGTTGATCCGCTGTTCAACGCAGACAACGACATCCGTGTTTCCGCGGCTTATGTCACCTTTGAACCAGGCGCTCGCTCCGCCTGGCATACTCATCCGGCTGGTCAGCGGCTGATTGTGACCGCTGGTGTTGGGCTCACCCAACAAGAAGGCCAGCCGGTACAGGTGATCCGTGCTGGCGATGTTGTCTCTTGCCCGGCGGGCGTCAAACACTGGCATGGCGCAGCCCCCGGTAGCGCGATGACACATCTGGCAATAACCGGCGTGGTGGATGGCAAAAGCGTTAACTGGAAGGAGTTAGTGACAGATGAACAATACCACGCCCATTAAGATATTAACGGCAGCGGTACTGCTAACCTTTGGTTTTGCGCTTACCGCAAATGCTGCGCTCATCAATAAAGGAGCTACCAAAATGAATCATGAATACACGGTTTCAGATACGCTTTCAGCTCGCCAGCAGGCCATCCCGTTGATTGCCGCCTCAATGGCCAGCAGTCAGATGGATAAGCTGAATGCAGCACTTAATCAGGGACTTGATGCAGGACTCACGATAAACGAAGCTAAAGAAATTCTCATCCAGCTCTATGCCTATACCGGATTCCCCCGCAGCCTGAATGCTCTGAATGAGCTGATGAAAGTCGTCGAAGCACGTAAACAACGTGGCATCGAAGACATTGAAGGTAAAGAGCCAATCGCCCCGGTTCCCGTCGGGGATGAGCTTCGCCGTGTCGGTATCGCAAACCAGACTAAAATCGCAGGAGCGCCTGTCCAGGGGCCACTGTTTGATTTTGCGCCCACGATAAATCAATTCCTGCAAACGCATCTGTTCGGGGACATTTTCGCCCGCGATAACCTCGACTGGCAAAGCCGTGAACTGGCAACAGTTGGCGCATTAGCAGCCACGCCAGGCATTGAAGCCCAATTGTTGTCACATACGCGAGCAAGCATGAGAGTTGGCCTGACAGCAGCGCAGTTACGGCAGTTGGCACAGGTTCTGCGTGAACATGGTGACCATGATGCGGCCACAAGAGCTGAAGAGGCACTGCAAAAAGCGATTGAAAGCAAATAGAGAAGGTCGCCATGCAGACTGGCCCCCTGATCAGAGAACATATGTGATTCATCATCCGCATTCATGAATCTGCCAAATAAAGGCAATCAAGGGGGCAAAATAATTAACGCTGGTAACTCAGATATGATTGAACGGCAACCATAACAGAGGATGTAATCTTGAAAACTGTCTTAAAAACGCTGGCTATCTGCATGATGGCAGGAGGTCTGGCGGCGCAGTCGGTCTCTGCCGAACCATTGGTCATTCAGGAACAAGGAAGCTTTTCTGCCGGGGGCACCATCATCACCGCGCCAGGAACATTTGATGCGAAAAAGCCGCTGGGCTCGGCGGGGCAAACTTATCATGGCGATCATGCGTCAGTGTTCTACCAAATCCCGGAGAATCCGCATAAATATCCCATCGTTATGCTACACGGCGCAGGTCAATCTTCCCGTACCTGGGAAAGTACGCCGGATGGTCGTGAGGGATTCCAGAACATATTCCTGCGTCGCGGATTCTCCACGTATATTGTCGATCAGCCGCGTCGGGGTGATGCCGGACGTACCACTGTAGAAAGTACGGTTACACCAAAACCCGATGAGCAGATGTGGTTTAACCAGTTCCGTGTTGGCGTGTGGCCAGCGTATTTTAAAGGCGTCCAGTTTTCCCACGACAAAGAGGCACTGAATCAGTATTTCCGCCAGATAACCCCGAATACAGGGCCGTTTGATGTCAATGTCATCTCTGATGCGATGTCTGCCGTAGTAGATAAATCAGGTTCGGCAATCCTCTTCACTCACTCTCAGGGTGGTGGTCCAGGCTGGTATACCGCGATAAAAAACAACAAGGTAAAAGCCATTGTCGCCTTCGAGCCAGGAAGTGGCTTTGTGTTCCCGGAAAAAGAACTCCCACCCCCTATGCCAAGTGCGTTCGACACGCTGAAGGGTGAACCAGTGCCAATGGAGCAGTTTATGGCGCTGACTAAAATCCCGATTCTGATTATTTACGGCGATAACATACCGGATAAGCCTGTAGCCATGCCCGCGCAGGACAGTTGGCGAGTACGCCTGGCAATGGCGCGTACGTGGCGTGACGTGGTTAACAAGCATGGTGGGGATGTGACGGTGACGCATCTGCCTGAAGTAGGGATAAAAGGTAATACCCACTTCCCGTTCTCTGACCTGAATAATGTGCAAATCGCTGATTTGGTCAGTAAATTCATTCATGACAAAAAACTTGATTAATTAAGCAAAGGGGGCTGACTCGCGCTCCCTTTATGTTGGGACTTCCCATATTCCGTCACATCAGGATACAAACTGATACTCTTTCCTTTCCGCAATGAGAGGCACGAAAGAATCTTCATGATTTGATGGCATTCATCGTTGTTGCGCGTAAAAGGAGTTTCACCAGAGCAGCGGTTCAATTTTGTGATTTATTGGTAAATATAAAGAATCGCTGCTCTGAATTACTCCGTTACTCAGCCATTCAGTGAAGCCATGTCAATGACAAAACGATGCGCCATATCCCCTTTTGCAAGGCGGGCAAAAGCATCGTTTATCTGATCAATATTGATCATTTCACATTCGGGATAGACATTATGCTTCGCGCAGAAATCCAGCACTTCCTGTGTTTCTGCAATACCACCGATGAGTGAACCTGCAACACGGCGACGCCCCATAATCAGAGGGATCGTTGAAGGTTCTTCCACAGGACCAACCTGGCCAACAATAACTAATGAACCATCAATATCTAGTAATGGGGTGTAGATATTCAGGTCGTGTTTAACGGGAACTGTATCGATAATCAAATCGAATGCGCAGGCTGAGCTTTGTAATGCCTCGGGGTCTGAAGACGGGAGAATGCCTTTTGCACCGAGCGATTTTGCCTCATCCTCTTTGCTTTTCGTCCGGCTAATCACAGTAACGTCAGCCCCCATCGCAACGGCCAGTTTTACCGCCATATGGCCTAATCCGCCTAACCCAATAACACCCACACGGCTGCCAGGGCCAACATTCCAGGTACGTAATGGTGAGAACGTGGTGATACCTGCACAGAGAATCGGCGCGGTTTTCGCTAAATCCATATTTTCAGGGATCCGCAGGACAAATTCCTCACGTACCACAATATGTTTGGAGTAGCCTCCCTGAGTGATTTCGCCGCTAATCCGATCCTTAGCACCATAAGTTGGCGTCATCCCGTGGCGGCAATACTGCTCTTCGCCCTGCTCACACTGGTCGCAGTGCATACAGCTATCGACCATACAGCCAACGGCAACATGATCACCTACCTGATATTTTTTAACCCCCTGCCCCACTGATCTCACGACACCAACAATTTCGTGCCCCGGAATTAACGGATAAGGTTGAGGCCCCCAGTCGCCATTAACTGTATGTAAATCTGAGTGACAAACGCCACAATAAAGAATTTCAATGGCAATATCATTGTCACGTAACTCACGACGTTTAAAATGATAAGGAACCAGCTTTGCGTCGGCAGAGAGTGCAGCATAACCAATAGTTTTCATAACGTGCCTCTTCATTGTGAAATGATTAATAATTTAAGGATCATATCCTTAAAGCACTGGCTAAAAGCCATATTGTCTGAATGTGACTACTTTATAAAATAAAGCCTGTACGCTCAGATAAAACATCCTTATCCAAATGATATAGCTCAACAAATACTAAAATCAGTCATGTATTTTTACGCCAAGACAACCACGAACAAACTCAGGATTAAAATGTTTTACGGATTCGCCAACATAGCCTAAATCGAGTGAACTAATTTGTTCCATTTCTTCATCTTTCAGGGAAAAATCCCAGATGGCGAAATTTTTCTCAATACGGTGTTGATGAGTCGATTTCGGTATAACAACTACGCCTCGTTGAATATTCCAGCGCAGGATTACCTGAGAAATCGATTTCTGGTGAGTATTTGCAATACTCTGAAGCATTTTGTTTTCAAATGGCTTATGTCTTCCACCGCCTAATGGAGCCCAGGCTTCAGGCTGCACATTATAGTACTTCATCGTTGCCAGCGCCTCAGGTTGAGCAAAATAGGGATGCAGTTCCACCTGGTTTACCATTGGTTTTACTCTGACAGTTTCACAAAAATTTGCTAATACATGAGGATAGAAGTTGGAAACACCAATCGCTTTCAGTTTCCCCTCATCATAAGCCTCTTCCAGGGCGCGCCACGCACTGAAATAATCGCGCATTGCCTGGTGCAATAAATAGAGATCAAAGTATTCAAGGCCCGATTTTTTTAACGATGCTTCAATTCCTGCTTTTGCTGTATCGCGATCGACCATGTCCTGTACCCAAAGTTTTGAGGTAATAAATAATTCCTCTCGGGTACAAAGACCTTCCGAAATGGCCTCACGAACCGCTTCACCGACAGCATCTTCATTACCGTATACCGCAGCAGTATCGATAAGACGATAACCTGTCCGGATAGCACTCAACACCGACTGTTTACACTCTTCTTTATCGGTAACCTGAAAAACCCCAAAACCGACCATCGGCATTTTAAGATTGTTGCTTAATACAGAAAATTCCACGGTAAGCACCTCCATCACGTATGGATCATTATTCTAAGTTAAAATACAACTCCCGATTAGTATGCAAATTGTGATTTCACTTATGCAGATAATTCATTAATAAAATAGCCCCACCTGGTTACGAGGCCACTCAAATCTGCATTCTGGCGGATTAATGAATTTTGTTCATAGCCCCTGACAAATCCTTCCGTCTAATCTCATCACTCCCTTTACGTTATGCTTCCCGTGAACAATAACGGGAGGTAACACCATGCAAACTGTAAAACTGAACAACGGTATTGAAATGCCCTTGCTGGGTTTTGGTGTATTTCAGATGACAGATGCCGCCGAATGCGAAAGAGCGGTTATTGACGCTATTGACACCGGTTATCGCCTGATTGATACCGCCGCTTCATATCAGAATGAAACCCAGGTTGGGAATGCGCTAAAACAAAGTGGTATTGCGCGTAACGAACTCTTTGTCACCACTAAACTCTGGTTGCAGGATACGAATTACGAAGGTGCCAAAGCCCAGTTCGAACGCTCACTGAATCGACTGCAACTTGATTACGTTGACCTGTATTTGATTCACCAGCCATACGGCGATGTCCACGGTGCCTGGCGCGCCATGGAAGAACTGCAACAGGCAGGCAAGATCCGCGCTATTGGCGTCAGTAACTTCCACCCTGACCGACTGGCTGACCTTATCGCCTTTAATAAAGTCGTTCCGGCGGTGAACCAGATTGAAGTTAACCCCTTCAACCAGCAATTACAGGCCGTTCCGTGGATGAAAAGTCGTGGTATTCAGCCAGAAGCCTGGGCACCGTTTGCGGAAGGTAAAAATGGTCTGTTCCAGCATCCTGTATTGGCGGCAATAGGCAAGAAATACGGCAAAAGCGTGGGTCAGGTTGTTTTGCGCTGGATCTACCAACGAGGCATCGTTTCGCTGGCGAAATCAGTACGAAAAGAACGCATGGAAGAAAACATTAACATTCTTGATTTTGAACTCAGTCCTGAAGATATGCTGCAGATTACTGCCCTTGATACTGCAACCAGCGCGTTCTTCTCTCACCGCGATCCCGCAATGGTGGAATGGCTGACTGGCCGCAAACTTGATGTTTAAGCCGCGATAAAAGAGGTATTCATTCAATGCAAAAACGTTATCTGGGTAAATCCGGACTCGAAGTCTCCGCCCTTGGACTCGGTTGCATGGGCTTGAGCTACGGCTACGGTCCGGCAACAAATACCCGTCAGGCTATCGAACTCATTCGCGCTGCCGTTGAACGTGGCGTTACCTTCTTCGATACCGCCGAAGTGTATGGTCCGTATCTGAATGAAGAAGTTGTTGGCGAAGCCTTAAAACCGTTTCGTGACCGCGTGGTGATTGCCACTAAATTTGGCTTTACCTTCGGTGATGATAATAAGCAGCAGATTTTAAACAGCCGCCCGGAACATATCCGTGAAGCCGTTGAAGGATCATTACGCCGTCTGAAGACAGATGTTATTGACCTGTTGTATCAACACCGTGTCGATCCAGATGTCCCGATTGAAGACGTTGCTGGAACGGTGAAAGACCTTATCGCAGAAGGTAAAGTCAAACATTTCGGACTGTCCGAAGCGGGTGTGCAAACCATTCGTCGTGCACATGCAGTACAACCTGTCACCGCTCTGCAAAGCGAATACTCCATGTGGTGGCGTGAGCCTGAGCAGGAAATTCTGCCGTTGCTGGAGGAGCTGGGAATTGGTTTTGTGCCATTCAGCCCATTAGGTAAAGGTTTTCTGACGGGGTCAATTAAACCAGGGACAACTTTTAGTAAGGATGATTACCGCAGCACCGTACCGCGTTTCGCTGCACAAGCCATTGAAGCCAATGAAAAACTGGTCACGTTGTTGGGTGAGCTGGCTGCAGAGAAAGGGGTAACGTCTGCCCAAATTGCACTGGCCTGGCTGTTAGCACAAAAACCGTGGATTGTTCCCATCCCGGGCACCACTAAACTGCACCGGCTGGAAGAAAACCTGGGCGCTGTCGACATTATTCTTTCGCAGAAAGATACACAGCAGATAACCCAGGCACTGGAAACAATTAAAATCGTCGGTGAACGTTACTCGCCTGAGCACCAGGCACGCGTAGGTCGTTGATGCCCAAACGGGTCCACAGCAAAATGCGGACCCGTTATTCCGAGTAGCGAAGTGCATCGATCAACAGCGCAAAAGCAGGCGGGTGCTGCTTACGGCTGGGATAGTAAAGATAATATCCAGGGAAAGAAGGACACCACTCCTGTAAAACCTGAATAAGTTCGCCTGACTTTACATAATCCTGAACCGAGTTTTCGGGAACACAGGCGATACCAAATCCTGATAATGCGGCATCAATTCTTTCTGGCAGCAGATTAAACGTCAGTTGCCCATCAACTCTGACCCGTAACGGTTTGCCTTCTCGCTCAAACTCCCAGTGATAAATTCCACCGGCAGTTGGCAAACGCATATTGATACACTGATGATTTTGTAGATCGTGAGGCGTTTCTGGTAAGGAATTAGCCGCAAAATACGCCGGTGCTCCCACCACGGCCATCCGCATATCAGGTCCAATCTTCACGGCAATCATATCTTTATCCACACTTTCACCCAGACGGATCCCGGCATCAAAGCGGCCTTCAACAATATCGACAAAACCGTTATCTACCACCAGTTCAACATTGATTTCGGGATACTCCCTGAGGAACGGTTTTAGCTTCGGCCAGACCAGACTGCGCGCAGCATGTTCCCCGGCAGATAAACGAATATTCCCGGAGGGCGTGCCGTTCAGTTGAATAAGTGATTCCAGCTCCTGTTCAAGCTCGTCAATACGAGGCTCAAGACAGGCAATTATTCTCTCCCCTGCTTCCGTGGGAGCCACGCTGCGGGTAGTTCGGGTTAAGAGGCGGATATTTAGCCTTTCCTCCAGCGCCTTAATCGCATGGCTGAGAGCAGACTGAGAAACACCGAGTTTGCCCGCGGCTTTGGTAAAACTTCGCTCCCTTGCCACCACAAGAAATATTTGCAATTCGTTGAAGTTTTCTTTGAGCATTGGCAATTTCCTTGTAGAAGCATTCCCTTCAAAACGCACTCATGAAGGGTGTTCATAGACACAATCATTTTAGCCCCATTATTGACAATAATGATAATTGATATTCTGGCTGTATCGAAAATAAGGCTGAATTATCAGAAGGTTTATCATGAAAATACTCGTTGCAGGAGCGACAGGAAGCATTGGCATTCATGTTGTGAATACTGCTATTGCAATGGGCCATCAGCCCGTGGCTCTGGTCAGGAATCGGCGGAAAATCAAATTACTCCCTCGTGGAACAGATATTTTCTATGGCGATGTTTCAATACCTGAAACACTCACCGATTTACCGAAAGATATTGATGCCATCATTTTTACACTTGGCTCCGATGGTCAGGGACGTATTGGTGCCAGAGCGATAGATTACGGCGGTGTACGTAACATTTTGCGAAGATTCATGGCTACACCTGTTCGCATCGCCCTGATGACAACAATTGGCGTTACTGAGCGCCTCAGTAGCTGGAATCAACGTACTGAAGTTCATGACTGGAAAAGACGAGCTGAACGCCTGGTCAGAGCCAGTGGGCATACCTACACTATCGTCAGACCCGGCTGGTTTGATTACAACAATGATGATGAGCACAGAATCGTTATGCTTCAGGGGGATAGACGCCATGCGGGAACACCGGAAGATGGTGTTATCTCCCGGGAACAAATCGCCCAGGTTCTGGTAACTGCTCTGAGCAACGATGCAGCAAAAAATAAAACGTTCGAACTGGTCGCAGAGCGAGGAGAAGCACAGCAGGATCTCACCCCTCTGTTTGCAGAGTTGCAAAGTGATAATCCACAAAAAAATGATGGGGTTTTCGATATAAACAATATGCCCCTTACTGAAGAACCGGAATGCATTATTAACGACCTGAATCTGTATTCAAAAAATTCAAAAATCTGACAACGTTGTCATATGACAGTCAGTCTTATGACAGTTTAGAACTGTATATTTACATATCAAGAAGGAGGAGGCTCCTCCTGATATTCGTCAACTTCCAAATATATCGTTCAAAACAGGTATCAGATATGAAAGCACTACTAATTACTGCATTATTCATGGGATTCATTTCGGTAAATACCGCATCTGCTGCTGAGGAGATTCGTCATGCAGATGGCAAAGAAAAGATTGGTGTAGTTTCAGTCAGTAATGCCCTGACGCTTGATGAGGTATCAAATGCGCTTTCTCGTAAAGCTGATGAGCAAGGAGCAACGTCGTTCAAAATCCTGTCTACGACTGGGAATAACAAACTGCATGGTGTTGCTGAAATCTATAAGTAAATAGTAACTGACTGTTTATCATGAGCATCGATTCCATGACTTGCCCTTACGGCGAAAATACAGCCTCTGCGGGCTGTAAATACGGTGCTCTCTAAATGTGAATAGCACAATTACGCGGGGATCTTACAAGAAGAGCAGAGTAATCCTCAGGACCAATTTCAGGTGTCGAATATGGATCACTTTTGTGCGATTAGTAATAATTGATGTAATACATCTTTTCAAATTTGTGATACACCTCAAAAAATTGGTTGACCAAACTCGCTATCTATATACAAGGCGCTTATGAGGTGCGCTCTTTTTAAAGCGAGGAAATACCAATGAAAGAGAATAAGATACAGGAAATCAGTAATAAACTGATTAATATTGTTGTTTTTGTTGCAATTGTAGAATATGCCTATTTATTCCTCCACTTCTATTAATTACATCAAAAACAATTCCCTTAGGTGATATTTAATATATGTATCTTCTACCTCCTTCATAATAGCTATGCCTGTGGGAGAGGTATTTGTACTGTTTCAAAGGGAAGCTTAAAAAAACCGTATTTGTGCCGCACTGAAAGAGATTGCGCATTGAGTCAGCATTTTAGTTACCCAATGCGCATGTTGGTTCACTAAATTGCTACTTTGGCTGTGTGATAAATAATCAGCCGGTAAAGCAGAGCTTACCCACATTCTCAAATGCTTTCATACTGCTCCGCGGGTCGCGTCGTAAATCAGCAGTTCGGCTGCTGAATAGTGCCGTTACCAACGATAGCCAACAACATCTCTCACTTCCGGCACGTTCGGTTAGCTGCAGGAATCCCGCATATCCAGGTGGTCATAGGATTTTGTTGAAATTATCTGGACGAGAATGTATCTTTATTGTTATGTTATAACGTAACAGGAAGAAGTAATGAAACAAAATATCCATCCTGAATATCGTACCGTGGTGTTCCACGACACCAGTGCTGATGAGTACTTTAAAATTGGCTCCACTATCAAAACAGACCGTGAGATTGAACTGGATGGCGTAACGTATCCGTATGTAACGATTGATGTCTCTTCAAAATCACACCCGTTCTATACCGGGAAACTGAGATCCGTTTCATCAGAAGGAAATGTGGCGCGATTTACCCAGCGTTTTGGTCGTTTTGTTAGCACGAAAAAGGGGGCATGATGAAAGTCCTTAACTCTCTGCGCACAGCAAAAGAACGCCACCCAGACTGTCAGATTGTGAAGCGAAAAGGACGGCTATATGTTATTTGTAAATCTAATCCCCGTTTTAAGGCTGTTCAGGGGCGCAAGAAAAAGCGTTAACTCTGAGTTCGAAGGTTCAACAATACTTGTCTGGCTGGTCGCATAATCATGCCTGATTAATGCTGGTGTATTCAGTACGCCAGCATTAACTCACCTACTGCTGACGCTGTGTATTAGCTGCATCAATCGCTTTTTGATACCACTTTTCAGCCAGTTGGGGATTTTTCTCGACGCCCAATCCCAGTGAATAAATATCACCTAAAGCCACAAAACTGGGGGCAGTGATATGATCCATTCTGTTGATATGTTTAAGATAAAGGTTTATCGCTTTTTGGTAATCGCGCTCTACACCATAACCTTGCTCATAAAGTTTCGCCAGACGATACTGCGCCGTAATATCATTATGTTTATCGCCGTTCTTATAATATTCCGCTGCTTTTTTATAGTCCTGAGAAACGCCTAATCCTCTTTCATAAATAATCCCAAGATAACGTGCAGCTTTCATTTCTCCCGCTAAGTCAGCTTGCTCAAAAAGGCTTAAGGCTTTGGCATAATCAAACGGTACGCCATACCCATTAAGATATAAAATCCCTAAATCCAGTTTCGCTCGGGGATTTCCGCTGGCTGCTGATTTCGTCAACCATTTAAAAGACTGAGCGTAATTCACCGTTTGATTGTAGTTTCCATTTAGGTATGCTTCCCCCAATCTGGCTTGTGCTTCTGCATCTCCTTGAGCAGAGCGTGTAAGTATTTCATCAAAATTCATTTTTGATGCCGTATCTGCATATACAGATGCAGAAAAAAATAGAATTACAAATAATAATGTCTTCATTCTGTCTCTCGGCAAAAATGACTGCCAACACGTTACCTGATGACAGTCTGGTCTATTTTTTATTGTTTACGTTGGTTAAATAACCATTCGCGAATAGGTTCTATGCTGTAAGCAATACGCCATGTGTTACGATGCCCACTTGCCCCTTCTCGCGAAGAGTATTCATCAAATACACTGTCTTTTATAAAAACGGTATAACGGATATTAGTTTGTTCTTCAAACAAAGTGTCGGCAGCAAATCGATATTGCTCAGGCTCCCACTGGCCATTCCATGCCGCGCGAGAAACCTTTCCGCCAAATTGCTCAAGACGTTCAGTAATCGCGTTGAAGCTGGGAAAAGCTCCTGAATCATCCTCTGAGGCCATAAACCATAATTTGTTTTTAGCTATTGGAGCAACCTGTTCCGCATCCCACTTTCCTGCAACCAGGTAACTTGCTGTGAAAAAATCAGGATATTTAATATTCATGGCGATGGCCAGCATACATCCCCCTGACTGACCAGTAACATAAATACGCTCAGGATCTATTTTATATTCTTTTACCAAATACTGAACAAGATTTATTGTTGTATCAAGCAATGTTGAGGTACGCCAGTCATCATCAGCAATGATTTCATTATATTGAGGAGCTAAAACATAACAGGGACGTTTCATTTGCTCTTCAGGTTCTGCCCAAATTACTGCGCCTAACCCCTGAAACAGAGTCGTTGTAACTTGTGCACTGGTAGCCCCTGCATCATGCATAAAAAGAACCAGTGGTAATGGTTTATTTTGTTCTTCAGGAATAAAGAAATTATATTTTAGTATTTTCCCGCTTTCTTTATCTTTATATTCATCTTGTCTAAAACTATCCACTACCAGGTTTGAAACGGCGTTAGTTTCCAGTGTGGTATTTTGTGTGACGACAACAGCAGAAGCATCTTTATATTTAATTGTTTGGTTTAGTTTTTCTCCTGCAACCCAGGTAGGTTTACCTTGCCCTTGTTTGGGCGCTGCTTTTTGTATTGTTGGGTCCGTTATAGTTTCTTGCCATTCATTTTGTGGTTTGCTGTGTTCCAGTTCAAGTATCGCGTACTTACCTGATTTTGCTTCAACCAAAGCTGTTGACTGGCTGACAAATGTTTTATTGATGTGATAATTTTTTACACTAAACTCTATTGTTGAAAGTTCTTCCTTGTTTATAGGTTTTTCAAATTCTACAGAGATCGCAATAAGTCGAACTCCGTCACCAAAAACTTGTGTAATAGCTGTAGCATTTATTGCTTTGTTATTTGTGTTTGCAAATACAATGCGAGGCATTGAAACAATTAAAGCACCCGCAACACTTTTAATTAAAAACTCTCTGCGCGTCGGCATAAATGCCCCTTTACTTCTGATAAAAAGTAGATGAGTATCAGTATGAACAAGGACTATGATTTTTCAACTTTATCATTCGTACTTATATTTAACTTATCTTCAGTGCTAACTCTGTACCTCGTTTTATCGGTAATGTTATAGAAATAAAACCATTCTGTGGATCACGAACATAAGATAAAAAATCTGGTTCTGCGTTATCATTTAATATATATCCTCCCACTCGTAGCTGCGGCGCAACAATCTCAGTAACCTGACGAGCAAGACTTGGGCCATCAGCAAGAGGGAAACCATCAATAAGAATAAAATCGACAGGACCACCGAGATCTTTCAGTGTTTCTCTCGCATCACCGACACGAATATCAACAAAAGACGTAAGACCAGCCTCTGCCAGATTTCGGGACGCGACTTCAGCCTTTTCCCGAACCATTTCAGAACCAATCACCAGTCCGCCACCATTATCTTTCATCGCAGCGGCAAAATAGAGTGCTGACATACCTACAGAAGTTGCAAAGTCCACAACACGAGTGGCTTTCATTGCCCGGCACAGTAAGTAGATAAGTTCCCCCTGCTCTGGGGCTATGGAAAAGCCATAACCGGAAAATTTTTCAGGATCAAGTACAGGAGCTTCGCGAAACATCTCCTGCGGGGGATGTTTACGTTCATTATTCATGCGTTCCAGAACACGTATAACCTGAGGATCACGAATGGGGCTGATGCTATTATTTAATCGACTCATAAATAAGGACCTGTATTTTATGAAGTGATGCTACCTGGTTGTTTTCATACACCATGTTATGATCATTGCTTATGTTGTTGGTATAGTGATACCATTTTTGGTACTGGTCAAGTACCAAAAATGAATACAGGAGTAAATGTCTTTGATGAACAAGAGCGAAGTGAGTACACCGGTGCGACGGGGAAGACCCAAAAGTGCGGGACTTGATGAGCGTAAGAAAGCAATAGTTATTGGTGCGTATAGTGCCTTCATTGAGCTTGGTTTTGCCCAAACCTCAACCACAGAAATTGCTCGTCGGGCAAAAGTATCAAAAAGAACAATTTATGAAGTATTCAGTAATAAAAAGGAAATTTTTTCTGAAGTAATTAAAGAGTATAAAACCCTGTTCCTCGATCTTCCAAGACCGGAAAACGAGATGCTTCCTATTAATGAAACTCTGTTTCGCATATTCCGATTAGATATAGGTCAGGAAGAAGCTAAAGAGAGAGAAGCACTCTTAAAATTAATGACACGTGAATCAATTCTTTTTCCAGAGCTTTCAGACTATTTATATGCCACTAAAACGCTTCATTCAAGAGAACTGTTAATAGAATGGCTGGATATTCAACAAGCTCAAGGGCGTATTGCTGTTAAAAACACGGGTAATTGCGCGGGGATGCTAATGGATATTGTTTTTGGCGCATTAATTCCTCGTCGATGGGTTTTGGACGTTAATGAAGATCAGACACTAACACCTGAAGGTCGTCAGCAGCAACTTGAGGAAATAAAAGAACGTATCGAAACCGTTATACAAGGGATCAAAACTGAGCCTGCTCATCCATAGCATTTGATGGACGTTTTTTATGCAAATTACGAGGTAGCACTCATACTTTATACAAATAATCTGCCATCAAAGATGAAACCGGCTTACTCAATCTGACTGATGAAAGTGTCGAAAAGCGCCGGAAGGCGCAGGATGAAAAATATTTAATACGCGTTGCTAATCCGGAATAACACCATCGACAATAAGTTGTAACAAGCCCTGAGAACAATGCTCTATCCGTCCACGAATATGATATACACTAGCCAGATTCTCTGGCGTAATGACCTCTTCTGGATTTCCGCTGGCAATAAGTTTACCTTTTTTTAGCATGACGACATAATCACCGTATCGTAATGCGATATTTATATCATGAACTACCATAACTGTGACTATATTGCGACTCCGTGTCTCGCTTCTGACTAAATCCATAACATGAAACTGGTGGTTTAAGTCCAATGCACTCAGTGGCTCATCCAGTAGTAATATAGATGGATTTCGGGCCAATGATTGTGCCAGCCCAACCAGTTGCCGCTGACCTCCGGATAATTGATCCAGATAACAAAAGGCCAGATGTTCTATTCCTAGTTGTCTGAGAATAGCTATTGATTGTGTTTTTTCATCTATGCTCCCTATCTTTGAAGCACGCAGAGCAACAAAAATAGATTCCAGCACATTCAAATGCACGTCATGCGGTAAGAACTGTGGTAGAAATATTGTACTGTCGGCACGGGCTGAAAATGGCATCTGCATAAGGTTGACCCCATCAAGAAATATATTACCGCTAACCTTATTCAGCCCCGCCAGGGCACGTAGCAACGTCGACTTTCCACAACCATTTGGCCCCAGAATGATGGTTATTTTTCCGCGAGGAAGTTCAGATAAACTAAGATCACATATTACGTTTTTTTTCTGATAACCCGCGTTTAATTTATACAGTGAAAGGCCTTTCATAACAAACTCCTGCGATAACGCAGAATAATACTAATAAATAATGGAACACCAACAAGTGATGTGACAATACCAATCGGGATAATGACACCAGGAATAATACTTTTCGAGGCAATTGAAGCCAGAGAGAGCACCAGACCTCCAGTTAATGTGCTTCCCGTCAGATAAAAACGATGTTCCTCACCAAATAGCATTCGGGAAATATGCGGAGAGACAAGACCAATAAAACCAATCGGACCAACGAAGGCTACCGACAATGCAGCAAGTAAACTTATACGTAACAGGGAAGAAAGACGCAGTTGATAAGCATTGATACCAAACCCCATAGCCCTCTCTTCTCCCATGCGCAATGCTGTAAGTTGCCATGAGCGAGAAAATGACCATAGAAAAACAATGATAAACACGCCTAATAAAACGCCCAGTCTGCTCCAGGATGCACGAGCCAGACTGCCCATTGTCCAGAATACCAGTCCCTGGAGAGTATCCTCATCCGCAATAAACTGCATCATTGCCACAAGTGCATTGAATGTGAATACCAATGCGATACCCAGAAGAATCACTCCCGAAGTTGCTATTCTTAGCCAACGAGACATGCTATCGAGTAATAAAGCTGACAGAAGAGAAAATATAAAAGCGTTTGCTGGAACAAACCATGTTGCCGATATACCAGGAATACCGATCCCCAGGACAATAGCCAGAGCTGCACCAAATGCCGCTGCAGAGGAAACCCCAAGTGTAAAGGGACTGGCTAATGGATTGTTGAGGATCGTCTGCATTTCTGCGCCCGCGAGTCCCAAAGCCATGCCAACCAGCAAAGCCATTAAGGCGTAGGGTAATCGGATTTCCCAAACAATGACCTGGATGCTGGTATCAGAGCTAAATGGATGCACTAATGCGTGCCATAACTCACTGACTGACAAACTGGAAGAACCCAGAATAATATCCAGAAATAGTGAGAAAAGTGTCGCCAGTGTTATTATTGAAATCAATATAATTCGTTTACGGACAAGTTGGTGGTACTGATACTCTATCGCATCAGGTGATTGTGAATAGATGAGGTACGGCAACGTAACGACTCCTTTATCTCTGCTATTCTGGCAATACGTCTTTGGGGTTACAGATAACTGAATTGAAAGTTTCTGCTGAACAAATAAAAATCACATTCTCTTCATATAACCACATCAAAAATATCCCCGAATCACTTTTCCCAGCGCCTGACTGGTGTTACCATTTCGGTATATAACCATTTATATACCGATTTTTAGTGTGATGGAATATGAAAATAAATAATAAGTTGTTTTTATTAATGATTTTTTTGCTTTCTTTATCATTTACTACGCAAGCTGAACGAACTTTCACCGATCAGATTGGTCGTGAGGTGAAAGTACCCGACAAAGTTGATCGTATTGTTGTACTTCAACATCAAACTTTGAATCTTTTAGTGCAGATGAATGCCACCGATAAAATCGTGGGTGTTATGTCAAACTGGAAACAGCAACTTGGCAGCAATTATGCACGTCTTGCACCAGAATTAGTCAGCAAGGCATCATTAGGAGATTTAACCCATGTCGATGCTGAAAAATTGGTGGCCTTGCATCCACAGGTCGTTTTTGTCACCAATTATGCGCCGCAAGAAATGATCGACAAAATCAGTAGCCTTGGAATTCCAGCAGTAGCAATTTCTTTGCGGCACGATGACGAGGGAGAGAAGAATAAACTTAATCCAACAATGGCTGATGAAGAACAGGCTTACGTAAAAGGGCTATATGAAGGGATTATGCTGATAGGCAATATCATCAATAAGCCTGAAGAGGCTAAAGCGTTAATCAAGGCCACTGAAAATGGTCGTAATATTGTGAGTGAGCGGCTGCAGAATCTACCCGAAGAAAAGCGTATTCGTGCCTATATGGCTAATCCAGAATTGACAACGTATGGTTCCGGAAAATACACAGGATTAATGATGAAACATGCCGGTGCAGTAAACGTCGCCGCGTCCACCATTAAAGGGTTCAAACAAGTCTCAATGGAACAAGTAATTGCATGGAATCCTCAGGTAATTTTTGTGCAAAATCGCTACCCTGGCGTGGTGAATGAAATACGGTCAAATCCGCAATGGCAGGTAATAGATGCTGTCAAAAATCATCGTGTTTATTTGATGCCAGAGTATGCAAAAGCATGGGGTTATCCGATGCCCGAGGCTATGGGTATTGGAGAGTTGTGGATGGCGAAAAAACTGTATCCTGAAAAATTCAATGATGTCGATATGCATAAAATAGCCAATGACTGGTATAGAAAGTTTTACCGTACTAATTATCAAGGTGAAGAATAATGCGTGTACTTGCTGCGGGTAGTTTACGCCAGGTATGGAAATCACTTATATTGGGATTTCAGGATGATAATGTTCATTGTGACTTTGGTCCAGCCGGTATATTGAGGGAACGTATTGAAGCGGGTGAGAGATGTGATCTTTTTGCATCAGCGAATATGGCTCATCCGCAAGTGTTAATGGCCACAGGACATGCCTTGTGTATTAAACCTTTTGCCTATAATCGTTTGTGCCTGTATGTTCGGGCGAATAAACTTAATGAAAATGACGATTGGTATTCTTTATTAAACAGGGAAACGTTGCGAATCGGGACATCAACCGCGGGATGTGATCCCGCTGGTGATTACACTCACCAGTTTTTTGAAAATATGGGTAGTGTTGGAGTAAAAATAAGACAACGAGCGGTTGCATTGGTGGGGGGAAGAAATTCATTAGCTCTTCCAAAAAATGTGATAGCCGCGCAGTGGCTAATTGAAAATGATTATACCGATTTGTTCATAGGTTATGCCAGTTACGCTCCCGGCTTACAATCAATTGAATCAGTAAAAGTTATAGAAATACCTGAACCTTATAATCCGATTGCTATCTATGGATTTGCCTGTCTGACCGAGAAAGCCAGGCCACTTTGCAACTTTTTAGTTTCGCCAGATGCCAGGGCGATACTTGAGCAACATGGGTTTATGTCATCACGTTGAGCCTACACTCTTCGCATTACAAACTATAAATACCATTATATAAATAAATCAGTTAATTCATCATAACTGCATTTCCACACCCTGTCCCAAAATATGTGAAACTTTATGAATCTCAGTTTTACCCAGTATGCGTATTGATACCTGCATAGTCCAGGAGAAAGTAAATGGCGATGTAGACGTATGAAAAGAAGAATAAAGCCACGGCTTTGATCTATAAAAATGGCGCTATATCTGCGCCATTTTTATCATTCAATTCGTTATCTGTTTGAACCTAAAGGGATCTCAGGATCAGGCTCGTGAGTAATTCTGTTTCGTAAATCTCTACGAATAATTTCAATAGACCAGAACCATACTAAATGTCCAAAAATTTCAGAGACATTCTCATACCACGGAAGATCAAAAAGAGGTGGTGTAAGTCCCATTAGAGGGAATGAAATCATATGAACAAAAAGTTGTGCTAAAGCGCCTGCAAGCAAGCCCTGCCAAAGTTTAATTTTGGGAAATACTTCGGCTACTACGCAATAACCAACAGCAAAAACTATCGAAAAGATTATGTGCGTTACACCAACCCAGTTAAAGACATGCCCGGCGAAGGTATAAACCGCCGAATTTGGATCTGTCAGTCCCAACCAATCCCGAAGAAAAATATACGGAGGATTGAGAAAGTTACGGGAGCAATCAATTTGTCCTGCCGCCCTGATTAATGATTCCGGACCACACGCTGCATTAAACATATCAATCGGACTACGTGGCGGCAATGGGACTTCTGCTCCCCACTTAACAAATGCTGAAACAACGCCAGCAATCAGCCCGATAAATGCAGCAAGACCATAACGTCTACGGTTCGGTGGAGTTTGCTCAAATATATTCATACTTACCCTGTTTATTTCATTACGTTAAAGCACCTCTTTAGGAGTATTCATAAAAATAATGAGAATGTAAAGAACTGTATTGTTTTGTATTGATAACAGGTTATTTAATAACCTGATAACGTATACTCCATAATTTCTCCACATTTTCATGTTAAATATAGTAAAGAGAGTATGATGTTTCTCTCAGAGATAATTAATCATTCCTTTTGCCCACCTCAACGGTGGGCTTTTTTTTATGCAAAGTCTAAAAATTACACAGACAATAAAAATAATTCAAAATAACCGTAACTTATCACTTATCCGACTGTTACAAACTACAATAGTTAATCTTTTCTGGTTATATTTTATCTGACTGCTAATATTTAAACAGACAGGAAAATTAATAAGAATTGCTAATCATTCAACACACATACCACTGAAAGGTCACCAACCTGCCGCAGGTGGTAAAAATGGTATTGCTGCGGTTTTGTTGTGATTTTTATAAGCAGTATTGGTGAATTATGAACCATCAGCCCCATGCATGACGTGCATTTTTCCGAGTATCCTTGTTACTGAGCCGGGATGCCGGATAGTGCACGAATAATAAAAGTGTCTCAGCCGAAGAATAAACGGCTCCGCTGGATGGAGTCTCATGAAGCACAAAGGCTGATTGTTGAATTTGTATTGATAACAGACTTCGTTGCAGGAAATGGGAGGCTGGGAGTCTATCGAAATGGTTCGTCGATATGCTCACCTTTCAGCCAGGCATCTCACCGGACACGCGAGCAAAATCGACGCAATTATAAGCCGCAATGACACAAATACGGCACAAGAGGAGAACGTGGTTTACTTAAAGCAAGATAATTTATTGATTTAAATGGTGCGATAATAGGAACAAAACATAAACAAAAAATACATTGATATTTAATGATATTTTCATATTTCATTTTTATAGATACCCCCAAAAGTACCCCCAATAAATTTTCCCTTATCCCAAACCAGGCAAAAATCGACTATCTAGCACTCTTTTTCTTCGAGCCTCAGCCTCACCGGCAGGCAATGATGAAGGGCTGGTGGATGCCCAAGGATAACCACTAGCGTGAAGTATTTTTTATTTCGCGGGTGTGAAAATTTGACGAGGTGGGTAGTCACGAACAACTGGGTTACAGAGATTATACCCGCCACCACCTATGTTAATGAGGGCAATTATTAGTTGATATACCCACGCTCGTTTTCGCTTAATAGCAGAGCGTGCACAAAATTCACATATTTCCGTCTGCATTCATCTATCGACACAGAAATTCGAGATAGTGGATATGATGAAACAAATCAGTGCTGACATGTGAACATGTTTTCCCTACAAAAATGACTTAAAGCAGTCCATGATTCGGATCTGAAACGCATAAGTTATGGCAGGAATCTTGTTGCACATGGATTACATGTCAATAGCAAGCACGTCTCTGAATGAAGCGTAATTTAACGCAGATATTATTGAAGCTGCTTAAGCTCATACAGATAAAATTGATAAAAAAATACAAATGCTCAACCTATCTCAAATAACGAGATGAATTAATAGCTTGATGGGCAATAAAATATATAAATAAAAAACACAACATTTAATATTGTAAGACTATGAGCAAGGGTGTTGATAATAACACCCTTGCTTAATTACCAATTAAAAATATAATCTTTTATTTTAAGATACATATCAACTTTCCCAGACCATTTTGATGCACTCTCTTTCATATTTTCAATAACATCATCAATCAGTAAGTCTCTTCCTTTTACAATCAATTGATCATCATCAATACCCTCTGGTGCAAATTCATATATGTGCATGCTTAGATTAGACTTCTGAGTATGAGGGAATGAATCTTTTTCCACACACATATCAATAAACTCATTAATAGATAGTTCTTTCTGTTTACACATCATAAGTAATAATTCGAACTCATCAATTGTTATATAGTAAATTCTTTTTAGATCAATGGGGATACTATGATATTTTTCAGATAACTCAGTTGATAAATCAGGGTTAATAAAATCCTGCACAACCATTGCATTTGATATATGATGATCCCGATGCACCACAATTAACATTGAATCTTTCGAAGATGGTTTTCTCATCTCTATTTTATTTAAGTTAAAAGCACATTCCTGACCTTGATAAATCCCTTTAATAAAACTCTTATTCAACCTTTCCTTTAGCAACTGAGCATTATTAGATGTTTTAACGAACTTTGCAGGCTCTATTGCCTTCGAGTCAATATAAACTATTGAATCTCCCTCTGAAATAACAAAATCTACGGACTTGCAATTTTTTATTGCATTATCACTATAAATCCTCTTAACCTCCCTTTCAGTCTTAAAGTTATAATTGTACTTATCAAGAAAGCGAGAAATATAAAGTTCCATCGTCTTACCAAATTTTTCTTTATAAGATTCCTTATAGACCTGCTTGAACAATTCTGGAACTAGGTTGACAAACCCTGACTTCATGATTCTTTTGCATAATATCACTACACCATCGCCATCTAAAAACATTGGTTTACTGAGGAATGGTGTATCTTCATAATACTCAGCGGTAATGTTTTTATCCAATTTATATGGGGCAATAAAATCTCTCACACCATCAATTTTTAAGCATGTTAATTCCAAAAATCTTTTCACTTGTTCCGGACCAAATATCGGAACCAAGTTTATTATCAAGTGTTTAAATGGAATAACCTCTGATTCTATATCAGGATTAATACATGAAATAGCGGTAAAATAACATGCCATTTTGTAATAGTTTTCCAAATGTAAACCAGTACATTCTAAAAACTTATCTTTATAATATGATTCATCATTCAAGCAATACCAAATATACTGTCTTGTTAATGAATTGGCATTAAATTTATCAGTTGATTGATAAAGCAACTGATTTATCACCATTCGTCTAAGGCTTAGCATAACTTTATCATCAACGATTAAATTAGATGCTTCTAGTTGCAAGTTATAGATTAAGTTGATAATATCAACAAAATCATTTTTACTCATTTCTTTTGCAGGCTTTTTTTCCTTCATGCAAAACTTCCATTTCATTGCCAGATAGCAACACCAAGGGAAATTGGAAACAATACCCACCTCGACATCCCTTACTTTTTGGAAGTGTTCATAAAAATTTCTCAAAAAAGAAACATCACTAAAATATGACAATCTTTTCTTAATCGCATCAACTTTTATAGAATATGACACTGGTGTCATTGTTTTTATTGCCACGCTCATAAAAAACCTTTTATGATAAACATAGAGAAATATTTTATTTAAAAATTATCAAATACACGTTAATAAATATACATTTTTTAATTTTGCGTGCAACCCTATCCCCAATCAATACAAAATATTGTGCACACAAAATTGAAGAAGCCTATAACTATAGGTGCCTACTGACACCTATCAAGAAACTTGTTCACCCCCGACACAATTTAATTTGGCGTAGCTCACAATGTTCTCCTCAGCACACCTACCCCCCACTTTATAGGACAGTTTTCATGCAGTACATGCATAAACAAAAGCTCATCAGTTCTGGTGGTTCCTCACCACGAACATGCAGATAATACCTCAAAACATCATGTAACAATGTTGGCATTACGCCACCAGCCACAAAAAAGCCCTACCCTTAGGCTTAATGTTTGGCTTGGCTGTTGGCTTACTATAACGCCCCGCTCACCGTCGCAGCCTGTTCGGTTTCCGCCACTGATACGGCCTCACATCATCATGCTGATAGATGTCGACGGGCTACCAGTACCATTTGCTCACCAACCCCATATTTTCCATGTTAATCTTCTCTTTCCACATGCTTTGTATGGTAATAAGCAAAAGGAAAAATGATGAACACTAAGGTGAAAGAAGCAGTAAAATGTTGGGCTTCTAGTCCAACGTGGTTTAGCAGGCATCCAATGGATACGGCGGAGTTCCGACGGGCTGTTTCAAATCTCAAGCGCATTACCCCTACCCCATCTTTCGAAGAAATCAAAGAAGCGATCATGTTCTTTGTTTCCGATGCGCCAACAATGCTAGGTACGCCGTCGGATATTCCTCAGGCGGTTCATGACTTCGCTGGAAAAATTTATAACAAGCTGTGAGCAAAATGCGGGCTATCCCAGCCCGCATCCCTAATTAACGCCGTAACTTGTTTGGCTTCGTCCATTGGTACGCCTTTTCGTTTTCCCGCCGCTGGTGGCGTTCCTGTTGCAGCACAACGGAAACAGGCGCTGAACACCTGTTAATTTTGCTTGCTGGTTGTTTGATTCCGGCAATGCTGCGGATCATCTCCAGCATATCGGCTTCGGTGATGGTCATAGGTTTCCTATCAGCACTCATATCCAATTAATAAGTTCAATACAATGGATTATCCCGTTTTAGTGACTAACCATTGCAGAATAACGATAATTAAATATGTTAATGTGCCAGTTCCAAGAAGTATTAATAATTGATAGCAACGTAGGGCAATATTACTAATCGATTTTTGCATCACGATATTCACTGGCTCAGCCACACACTCTTTAGATCTTATCGATAGAATACTTGGAACTTCTCTATTTATTGATAATATTTCACATTGAATAGACTCACCAGGTGCAAGGCTTTCAAACTTGATAATATAGCGACCATCCTGTTCAATATTTTCTTCAAAATGGTGGACAGGCCAAAAATTAATATGCATTGGCTTATAGTTAAAAACCAATGAGATATTAGTAGCACTTTCTCGCCCTTCATTAACAAGAATAATAGATCGTGTATACACCAACTGTGAATTAGATATTACCTCACCATTGGCATTCCGTAAGGGTTCATTGAGAAGAAAAGTAAATCCATGCTGATAACCATAGGATAACTTTGCCTTGCTTTTAAATCTGTTATTCAGTATCCATGTTAAAATCGTTATAAAAAAAGAAAATAGTTCTTTCCCATAAAGACTAAAAAAACTCATCACACATTTCCTTCAGTAATCTGATTCTGCTGTCAAAGCTACCAGCACTATAGTCATTCATCCACATTGCGACAAGAAGGTTACAGCACGTCCAATCACACATTAGGAAATCTTAGGGGGCTGGTTGACACTTTCCGGCTTAAGACCTTAATAAATCTTAATATCGCAGGTTGACACACTTGACACTTTTTCGCGAAAAACCTTAGCATTTCTAAGCATGGCAACTTGACATTTTTCGCGGTTTTTTCGGCTTTTTGACGTGGTAAATCTGGCACAAACCCAGTAATTGCGGGGCTTACAGCGAGGTTGACACTTTTTCGCGTTCAGAGTGTAAAGTGTCAACCTGGCAAGCTGGCAAGCTGGCAAGCTGGCAAGCTGGCAAGCTGCTCAACTTGACACTTTTTGATGTCATTGATGGTCTGATTTTTCCCACTCAGCCAGGGCGTTTAACCCGGCTTCACTCCATGATTCCGGTTCATCGGGATAATCACCTGCAACATAGCAGAGTTCGCAACGCAGCATACGAATTGCCAGCCTGGCATTACCTCGCAAATTGTATTTTTCAAAGTAATGCTGCCCTTCATCATCCTCAAGGCAGATAGCACCATCATCAAGAAAGTGCACTTCCCAGCCTAATTCCCCGGCTGCATACAGCACACGCTGCTGTATGCCCTCGTCCGTTACTGGCGCAGGAATTTTACCGTCTCTGGCCTTAACTGCTTTCCAGAACTCGCCCCATGTCATTTCCAGCGTTCTTTCTGGCCACATTTCAGAAATGGTGTCTTTCCCCTGTGCTGGTGGGCTGTTCCGCTGCTCTGTCGCTTCCACATCAATTTTTTTACCGGACATGACCACTTCGCCTTTCTCGAGCCAGTCGTAAACTGTCTGGCGGCTTACGCCTTTGTATTTGGCGTATTCGGCTTTACTCATCAACATGTAGCTCACCTCATGCATATACGATAAAAAATAATTTCATGCGGAAAGGGAATGCGTTGTGGGTATGGAGGAAAGGGGCAATAACCGCCCCTTACTGATTCAGTTGCGCCAGGATGGCTGGCTAAGCGTGGTTTTCATTACATCATTGACGACCTGTTTTACGATTTCTGTGTTGGCAGTCGTGCTTTCAACATCAACAAAGCCATAATCGCCAATTTCCACCGTCAGGGATTCCAGTTTCTTCCCTAGAGCATCAGGCAACTCTCCACTGAACCGATGCTGAAGATTTTCCACCAGCAACGCCCTGAATGCCTCGCTGTTCTCTTTTTTCTGCCATAGCTGGCGTTTATCCACTCTGATATTTAATTTCACAGTCTCACCTCTTTAAGTGCCTTATCCATCAGTTGCCGAGCGATAACATGAATCGACGGTGCCACACCAAGCACAGATTTCTGACGCTCTTCGTCCTGGATGCGTTGCAGGGCTTCGATCCGCCTCCGGGAAAGTAAAACTGGCTTTACTCCGTGATTTTTCATGATGATCCCTTCTGAATGACAATAATTGCAATTATTGCACAAATTGAAATGATACCAGAGACAATTGCAATAAATGAAACGAAAAGCATCAATAAACCAACCTTCGGCACTGAATGCTCTGATTTTTCTGCAAAGGTATGGCAGATGCAAACATAAAGGCAATAGCAGAAGAAGCAGCGGGGAGTGAAAAGGGGAAGTTTTTATAAATACACGATTGTCGCCTCACTGCAGGTTAACAGCCACAAGCTCCATGATAATAACTTGTTAATTATTTCATCAGATTTTTCATTATTTGCGCGATTGAGTACACAAGCAAAAACTCGGCAGCCGCAAGAGTATAAAAAACATAAATTCGCTTAGCCCACCGACGATGAAAGAACTCCTCAGCATGGCCGGATGTTCGAGATACAAGCCATGCACCTACTGCACACAGAGCAGGTGCAATGAGCACAGTTATAAACCAGATTGTGATGCCCATCCCATGCCTACTGATAATAGCCATTGGTATTGCAAAAATGAATGTTAGAGCAGCATTAGCTAATAGAATATCTTTTAAAGTATTTTCAATTAGTTTTGCTAGATTATCTTTCATCTAATCCCCCACGTTGAACATTAATATATAAAAGCCCCTTACTAAGGGGCTTTGCACGGATTGTTTAAAGGGAACTATTTTTCGCCCCTTCAATTTCTGCCTGACAAATTTCGTCATTTGTAAATGAGTACTGCAGATAGACATATCCCTGAGTGGAATTGTTCGCTCTGGCCTCAATAGATATAGTATCAATATTGTTTTTTAATGGTATTTCTTTTGTTCCCTTCCATGTGGCAGATAAGAAGCGTTCTTTTTTGTTTAGCCCCCTCATCCAGTCCTGAGGATCTTTCCAAATTGAACCAGCCAGCAAAAAGTCTGTAGTATCAGCCTTTCCATACAGAGAACTTAAAGAATTACTCAATTCTTCAAACTTGGATTTAAGAGCCAATCCATAGCTATCAGTATCAATATTTTTTCCTAAAGCCCGTATTTGACATAAACCAGCTTTCGGGGAGATCAGCAAACCATACATTTCAAAATCTGCGTTTTGCTTCGGTAATTTATCAGAAGTATACAGATTCACACTGTCTGGTAGTGGCTTGAGCTTAGCACCGATCATATCTTCGATGTTTTTCTGTGTAAGACCGGCTTCTAAGCCAAACGGACCATCCGCTGGCGGGAGTAAAGGAAGTTGCTCTTGGGAATTTTTGGCTGTTACTTCCGTTTCAGTACTGTTTTTTGCGTCATTAGCTTGTACTGATGCCAGCTTAACTTCAGCGAGGCCATACTTGGCTGTGAGGTACTTTTGCTGCAACATTGCCATGGTCTGCTCTTCAGTGGCAACAGTAGATAATTTTAGTACCTTTATCAGACCACCACTATACTGACGAGCATCAGCTTTGGCTTCGTTGATTTTTGCATCTAAGCTGTCAATTTCAGTTTTAATTGAAGCCGCAAGCTCAGGATCAGGTTTTACTCCAGATACAACAACATCAATTTTGGCACCTGATTCAATAGCATTAATACGCTGTTCCAAAAGCGCTTTATTAGTTCCTAATATTTCCAGTCTTGCTGTTGTCAGATTTTTTATCAACCCACCAGAAAACTGCTGGTCAACTTCCTTAGCTGCTGATATTTCACCTTCCGTTTGCGACAGTTCAGCTTTAAGAGCAGCTACTTCCTGTTTCTGTTCTGGAGTTAACTCTTCTGGCCCACATCCGGTTAACATTACTATACCGACTAATGTTGCAATTAAAGTTTTATTCATATCCCTATTCCAAATGAAAATATTCAGATTAATCTTATCAGGAACCCAGATGCAATTGAATATTCATCTGCTCAGCAACGTAGTAGATTTCCTCAGAAAGCATCAACAAAAAACCAAGAGAATCCCATCCTCTGTTACTGACTACAATTGTTCTTTTTTTGGTATTTCCTGAATGCCTCACCATTGGGCTGATGTAATCCCATCCCGGCATGTGCCCGGCTGATGGTTTCGCGCATCTCCCCGAAATTATCCTGCCTTGCTGGTGGGCGTGCTGCCTTGTGGATACATTCCGCGCGACGTTTTGCCGCCTGTTCCCGTGCCTTGTCATCATTCGCCAGCATGATGACCTCAGCCCACCGCGCCGCCGCTCTCCGGTACAGACCACGCGCTTCCAGTGCTTCCGCTTTGCTGTCGTGAATCATGCGCCTGTTTTCTCCTTTGCTGCCCGGCGCTGACGTTTGCGCTTCTCATTCAGCGCCATCAGCCGCGTTTCTGCGTCCTGTTGTTCCTGTGGTGTCACCTCGCCGCACGGCTGGCCTTTCAGGTCGTAACGCGCCCCACCAGCAACCAGGGCGCGGTAATAGCGCGGAGACTGCGCATAAGATGCCAGCGTCGCACGTAATGCCCCTGGCCCAAATGCCAGCCCCCTGACGGCGAGATCCTGCATCAGGTCGTCGAATATCCCCACCTTAAGCGGCTTCGGTGCTTCCCGGCTGAATAATTCTGGCCACAGTTCGATAAGGCGGTTAACGCGCCTGCGGTTTTTGCGCTGGCGTTTGGTCATATGCCGCCACGGTGTCGCCCCTGTGGGCTTCTGCTGCGCGTTCTGATTACCGGGCATCACTTTATATGCCGATGTGGTTTTATCCTGCTGTTGCGTCTCCTGTACCATTTTTGTGGCATACCGTAATTTCTGTTGATGGTCAGCTTTTCCATGTGTACTTTTCATCGATATTATCCGTATTATCGTCGTTCCTTTTGATGGCTTATTTCTATAGAAATTTCTTTATTGCTTATTACCCAGATAATTAACTGACTATTAGTGCTTTAATACTCAGGTACGCAGAAAGAATAACACCAATAAAAGAAGGGTACAGCAGAATCCCAAACAAAAACTTCATGTACTTATGTTTTCCTGTCACTTCGTTAATAACAGATATTATACTCAACATACATAATGCAATACTTATAGTTGCAATAAATGCAATAGTAAGCAAGATGAAATACCTTACACCTGTTTGAGAAGATAAATTTGCAATTATACCTATCATAACGAGACTCTGTATAATCCCGAAAGACAAAGCACCAGAAGACTTTTCCACTATTTCACTAAATTTCTTCACAAAGTAAATCATATATATCACCTTTATATAACGCTATGCTAAGGTTTATTTATACGATATCCCCAAATGGTATTCCATCACCGTACGGATCACTCTGCTGGCCTTTTTTGCCGCCCAGCCGCACCGTTCGCGCACTGATTACGCTGTCTGCGATAACCAGACCAGCCACGTTTCGCCGTTCCGTCATCTGCCTGGCTGCGCGGAAGGGGAACTGCCATACTCGCCATTGCCATTGGTGTTCCCTTGCTGGTGGTTTTTGAGTGCAGATCAGCCACCTGCCGCCCGTAAGCGGATATTTGTACCGTCATGCTGTTTGCTCTCCGGTTTTAACGTTGATGATTGTCACCTGTTCAGCTTCGGCAATCTCCCGTTCTGTCAGCGTGGCAAAGTTTGCCGCTGCCGTTGTCATGAATGCGCTTATCAGTTCGGGATGTACTTTCGCGTATCCTTCCCCGGCGTTGCGGTCGATAATTTTTATCGCCCCCCTCAGCCTGTGTTCTGTCAAATCAAGGGCGTGAGATTGTGTTTTTTGTGTGTTTCGTTGTCACAGCCTTTACCTCACAGCAATAAAATAAAATTTTTGCATTTTAACCCTTCACCTGTTCACCTTTTCCGTTTCTCCTTTTAATTCATTGTGTTAAGGGGTGAACAGTTTCACAAAAACTATTCACCAACTGTTCACCACTGTTCACCCTTAAAGCTCAACAAATAATCAAAAAGGTGAACAGTGAATAGTTTGATGAACAGTTATTCCATAAGTTTAATTTTTGCCATCGTCATTTGTGACCGATGCACATGAGGGCATCCAGTCTTCTGAATCCTCTGTCAGTATCACGTTTGAACGCAAGCCATGCTTCGTTTTCCGTTTCATATACTCCCTGCCGTATTCCGCCATTGCCCCTGGCATATCCTTACCGAAGCGTGTCAGTGTTACGGGCTTACCGAATCCGTGTGCCCTCATATACGCCAGATAGGCGTGATAGAGATACCTGCGCGGGCTGAACGGAATAATTTCAGCATTACCCACTAACAGGCCATCGCACATTACCGACGACATGAGATAGCCGCAGAAGTCCACCAGCGAATCGCCCTCGCGTTTTATCACCAGGGCTTCTTCTGATTTCTGCTGCTCATATAGCAGGCGTTTAGCTTCGTCCTGGTCAGAAAAGCGTGTAAGCAGGTGGCGAATCACTACCGCCAGCTCTCCTTCTATTTTTTCAGCCAGCATAGGGTCACGTTCGTTCTCCGGTACAACTTCCGAAAAATTGAATATTACCCGACGACGTGATATCCCACCGCTGCGGTCACTGAATGACATGGCGTTATTGTTCACCGCCAGCACGACCGCCTGAATGCGTGTTGAGTAGGGGGCTTTATGTTTCGGGTCGATTGCCACCTTATCACCGCCTGTAATGGCCTTAATCCCTGCACCATCACCAGCGTAACGGGTCATATCCGGCATGATAATCAGCGAAAAGCCAACCACTAACGCACGTTCCCTGGCATCTTCCAGCGCCTTCATGCTTGCCGATACCGTGTTGGCCTTACCCGCCAGCATAGTGCAAATCTCCGCCATTACGCTTTTACCGCTTCCACCCGGCCCCGTTACCTCAAGAAATAACTGCCAGTCGTACCGATTCGCCAGCACCATGAATAACGCCGCCAGTACGCGATCTGCCTTGCGGTCATTCTCAGCCACCGAACGGCGCAACCACTTCCAGAAATTCGGCGCATGTGTTGCCAGCGTTTCCCCCTCTGCTGGTGGGCTGAAAGGTAATTCACTGGCAATTAACAACCAGTCGTTTTTGTTATGCTCCCGAAAATTACCAGTTCTGGTATCAAATACCCCGTTACTGAATCCAATCAGGTTACGGGCTGTATTCCCCATTACGGGCAAACTTAACTTCATGGTATCGACCGCCGATTTGATGGCGTTCTGCGAATAGCTGATTTCCGCATCAATAAAAATCTGCGCCATAGCCCGCTGGAGTTCCTTATCAGATACAGGCACCCAGACAATTCCGTTGTAATGGTGAACTACATCAGAATCATCATTTATAGCCAGTGCTCTTCCATAATATTCAAGTAACACTTCCCCTCTCTGGCTGGCTCCCATCTGATTTAGTGCTGGCCTAGATAGGTCAATATTTTTTGTGGCTAATTTCATCGCTGAAACTTCCCCACTCTCTGCCTGTTCGCGGATCCGTTGCAGGTAGTCGCGCCAGTTTTCCGGCTCCCGGTCGGTGATACCTTTGTATAATTTCGCGTCCTGTACACCAGCCAGCGCCAGCTTTTCAGCAATAGCATTGATCTGGATTGGCTCTATCTCCCCCGCGAGATAGACACGCGCAAAGCGGCGTTCATCGTCGACAATGCGGATATTCGCCAGGTCTGCCAGTTGCTTTGGCCCCAGGTAAACAGGAGGCACGTTATCGCCGTGTTTTCGTCCTTCGCTTTCAATCCAGTGTTGAGCATGGGCGTAAGCATCCGTCCCGGCAAAAATGATTACCTCGGTGAATTTATCCTTCGGCTGATATTTTAAATTCGGTGCGTTTTTCACTTC
>NZ_PTSR01000025.1:0-55296 GCF_002965345.1 Escherichia sp. MOD1-EC5950 | reverse complement strand
CCGCAGGCCGGATAAGATGCGCCAGCATCGCATCCGGCACCGGGTACAAAACCCAACAAAACCAACAAATTGCACAACCCGTAGGCCGGATAAGATGCGCCAGCATCGCATCCGGCATCAGGTATGACATCCGAAATCCGGCGCTTATCTGGCCTTGCTCGCCATAATCTCGATAATCTGCCGATCCGTTTGCTGCATCGAATGGCTTGCCAGCGCACACAGATTGGCAATCGACTGCTCAACATCATGCGCCACAATGCCTTCATTGCCGGTCACGGCGGTATCATCCAGCGCCATTAACACCGCTTTCCATGCTGCCGAAGCACTGGTCGAAACCTTCATAGCACAACTGTTCGATGCGCCATCGCAAATCATACCGCTAACATCACCGATCATACTGCTGATCGCCATTGAGATCGTTTCATAACGCCCATCCACCAGCCATGCCATCCCGGCGGCGGCCCCCATTGCAGCCGTCGTTGCAGCACACAGCGCAGACAATCGCGGCAACTGGTTATGGATGTAAATCGCGCTCAAATGCGAAAGCATCAACGCGCGCGCCAGACGCTCATCATCAGCACCGAAGTGTTCCGCTACCACTACCACAGGCATTGTCGCGGTGATCCCCTGATTACCAGAACCCGAGTTACTCATCGCCGGAAGCGTTGCGCCGCCCATACGCGCATCAGATGCCGCGCTGGTACGAATCACAATTGACGAAGAGAGATCTTTCGCCAGCAAACCGCGTGCACACTGTTTTTCCAGCGTCGCGCCAATATGCAACCCCCAGTTACCGCTTAAACCTTCCTGCGATAATGCGCAATTTAACTTCGCAGAATCGAGAATAAAGCGAATCGCCTCAAACGGCACTTCATTGACGAACTTCAGGATCTCTGCCAGCGTCGTATTAGACAGCACCGCCAGCGGCGACTCTTGCTCGCCCTCGGCCACACACGCCTGCTGAGTAAACACCACGCCATTGTGCGTCTCAATATGCACAATGTTGGTATGTCCGCCGACGATGGTGACACAAGCCCACTTCTCACCACTCCAGACTTTGGCGCGAGAGAAGAGGATTTCATCGCAAGGCTCCTGGATCTTAACCGACACTTTTCCCGCCGCCAGCAACGCTTTGGCATCGGCAATCGCCTGTGCTGTCGCATCTTTCAGCACTTCCAGCCCAGCTTTGGCATTTCCGCCTAACGCTCCCAGCGCCGCTGCAATCGGCAGCCCCACCATTCCCGTACCGGGAACGGTGACCCCCAGACCGTTCTTCATCAGATTTGGCGAAACCCAGGCTTCTACACGTTCAACCGGACCTTCCAGTTCTGCCGCAGCAACCGCCGCTGCCAGCGCCAGTGAAATAGGTTCAGTACATCCCAGCGCCGGTTTTACCTCCTCCTGTACTGCGAGGATGTAACGCTGCCATAACGGATTTAAAGTCGAATTAAACATAATAAAAACCTTAAAATTTCAGGTAAATCAAGAAAATGCCAGGAACGGTGAAACACAGAGCAACAAACCGGTGACGATAATCAGGTACAGAGAGGCACCTTTGTATTTGTGCAATGCCGGTACTTTGTAAACCAGCCACGCCGGGATCAGGCACCCCACCATGCCGAAAATCGGGCTACAGATAGAGGTGAAGCTCAACACCGGCGCGTTCAGTACGATGGCGCTCCAGGCCAGTAAAATAGCGAAAATCATGATGCCGCGCTGGACGAGATTTTCGTTAATCTTCTCGGCTGGTATCTTGCGGCGCAGGATGTTCATTACTATCCCTTGCGTGGCTTCGCGAAAGCCTAAATAGACGCCAAAGAACGCGGTCATTACGGCAAAGATATTGAGAATGACGCTGACCACTTTTACCCACGCTGCGCCATCACCGCTAATAAACTGCGCGGCAATCGCCAGGGCAGAAATATTCTGCTCATAGGCTTTTACCGCTTCGTCATGTCCCATCGCCAGGGTGAACGACACGGCATAGAAAAAGACAGTGACGAACAAAATGCCAAATGCAATGTTCATTGCCCGTAGCGCTTTATGTCGCGCCACTTCAATCGATTTTTCCCGCGAGCGATAGGAAATCACCATCGGGCTTAAAGTCTGAATAAACAGGATTGAGGTCAGAGTAAACGGCAGCGTAATAATCGCGTTTTTCACCAGCAGCCCCAGCGGCGGCAGCGAACCCACGTTATACAGATGCCACATTCCGACCATCGACACGCCTAATGCCGCGACTACCAACAGTTTGGTCAGCACCATGCCGGTTGAAATTTTGAATAACAGTTTCTCGCCGCGTGAGGAGATCGCCACCAGAATACAAATCAGTACCAGTCCATAAAACGGATTGTCTGACAGCACGCTTTCGGTCACGCCAAAAGTATGCAGATAGGAGGCACTATCGTTGGTGATGGCGGTGGAATAGACGAACATCCAGATCACCAGCATCACGAAATAAAGTGCACCTAACAGGATGCCCCAGTTTTTGCCTAAATAGCCACTGATGACGCTCGGATAATCTTTACACTCCGGCGATTCGGCCAGCGTATTAATAAACAACCGCTGAAACAGATACATTGCCGGGTAACCAATCACTGATGAGAGCAAAAATACCCACAATCCCATCAAACCGACCTGCACCGGGAGAAAAACAATCCCCGCGCCAATCGCCATCCCAATACTCATAATCACCCAACCGGTGTCGGTACTGTCGAATTTGATTGCTTCACGCCACTCACTTTCGCTCATTCCAGCACGACCCGCCGGGGTCGAAGCGTCTGCAATAACGCCTTTATTCGATGCAATTTCCATAATTTCTCGCTCAATATTTTGTAGGGCTTATTATTTTTTTCCGAGCCGCATCAAGGCGATATGCGGTCTACGTTTTTTGCAGGCGAGTTATTAGAATAAAGAAATGATACGCGTGAGGTCAGAGAAAATCTTCACAATCAAGACTTTGAAATAACGGTGATGGATAATAATTTTCTACCAAATCGATAAATAGGAAATGGTTATTCTCTATTTGCGGTAGATCACAATAAAAAAGGGTGCACATTTTGTGCACCCAAGGATGAAAGCTGACAACAATGTCAGCCGCAGACCACTTTAATAGCCAGTCCTCCGCGTGAAGTTTCGCGGTATTTATCGTTCATATCTTTGCCAGTCTCATACATCGTCTCGATCACTTTATCGAGCGAAACACGTGGTGCAGAGGTACGCTGCATCGCCATCCGCGCTGCGTTCACCGCTTTCACGGCATTAATCGCATTCCGCTCAATACACGGAATTTGCACCTGCCCGGCTACCGGATCGCAGGTCAGCCCAAGGTTATGCTCCATGGCGATTTCCGCCGCATTACACACCTGAGCCGGGCTACCGCCCAGCAGTTCGGTTAGCCCTGCCGCTGCCATCGAACAGGCCACGCCAATTTCCCCCTGACACCCCACTTCCGCACCGGAAATGGAGGCATTCATTTTATATAGCGCGCCGATAGCACCAGCCGCCAGTAGAAAACGAGCGATAGAGCGCTCATTGAGCGGACGGCGGAATTTATCGTAATAGGCCAGCACCGCCGGAATAATACCGCAAGCGCCGTTAGTGGGTGCCGTCACTACACGTCCACCAGCGGCGTTTTCTTCACTGACCGCCAGAGCAAACATATTGATCCAGTCGATCACATTCATTGGATCGTTAGAGATATTGTCACTAGAAAGCAGCAAGCGGCGCAGCGCCACCGACCGGCGTGGGACATTGAGCGGGCCAGGCAATACGCCTTCGGTATTCATGCCGCGTTCAATACCGTCAGACATCACCTGCCAGATACGCGCAAAACCAGCGTCAATTTCCGCTTTGCTGCGCAACGCCAGTTCGTTTTGCATCATCAGACCAGAAATAGACAGCCCATTGTAATCACACATTTTCAGCAGTTCGCCTGCCGAATGGAAGTCATAAGGTACTGGCATTTCGACATCATGCGTCAGGCCGAAGTGTTCGTCTTCAACAATAAAACCGCCGCCGACAGAATAATAGGTTTTGCTTAAGAGTTCTTTCTGCCCTTTCCAGGCAGTAATCCGCATTCCGTTCTCATGACGCGGCAACATTTCCGGATGAAAAATAATGTTTTTTGCTACAGGAAAATCAACCACATGTGCGCCTGCCGCCACCGGGAGTCGACTACTGCGCGTCACAAGTTCAATAAATGCAGGGATCTCATCAATAACAACATCCTGCGGACTGTTCCCTGCCAGTCCCATGATGATAGCGATATCCGTGGCATGGCCTTTGCCCGTCAGTGACAACGACCCGTAAAGATCGACCACAATGTGGCTCGTTGCGGTTAATAAACCACTACTTACCAGCCGATCGATAAAACTTTTTCCAGCATTCATTGGCCCCACGGTATGCGAACTGGAGGGACCAATACCAATTTTGAAAATATCGAATGCACTAATCATAACCACACTCTCGGATTGCCACTCTGTGAAGAGGAGTGGGACGACTCTGCGGCCGCCCCACTCCGGGCTTTACACGCTACGTACTGCGATAGCTTCGATTTCCAGCTTCACATCTTTCGGCAAACGCGCGACCTGCACGCAGCTACGGGTCGGGTAGGTCGCCTGATGCTCATCAAAGAACTGCTTATAGACTTCATTGATGGTGGCGAAGTCGTTCAGATCGGTGATAAATACCGTCATCTTGACGATATCGCCCACGGACAAACCGGCAGCGACAACAATCTCTTTGACGTTTTGCAGGCTTAAACGTGCCTGATCTTTCACATCAGCCGGGATCTCGCCGCTCTGCGGGCAAACCGGAATTTGCCCGGAAGTGAAGACCATGCTGCCTAAATCCACACCCTGAACATAAGGGCCGATTGCCCCCGGGGCACGTTGCGTTTCGATAATTTTTTTCATACATCCTCCGGCGTCAGAGCGCCTGGGTAAAGGTACGTGAAATCACATCCTGTTGCTGTTCACGGGTCAGCGCGTTGAAGCGCACAGCGTAGCCAGAGACACGGATTGTCAGGTTAGGGTATTTTTCCGGGTGCTCGATGGCATCCAACAACATTTCCCGGTTCATAACGTTGACGTTGAGATGTTGACCGCCTTCGATATCCGCTTCGTGGTGGAAATAGCCATCCAGCAGACCGACAAGGTTGGTTTTGCGTACCGGATCTTCTTTGCCCAACGCCGCAGGGACAATTGAGAAGGTGTACGAAATACCGTCTTTGGCGTAGGTGAACGGCAGTTTCGCCACAGAGGTCAGCGAAGCCACGGCCCCTTTGCGGTCACGACCGTGCATCGGGTTAGCGCCAGGGGCAAACGGAGTACCCGCACGACGACCGTCCGGCGTGTTACCGGTCTTCTGTCCATACACGACGTTTGAGGTGATCGTCAGAATCGACTGGGTCGGCACGGCGTTACGATAGGTTGGTAGCGCTTTAATTTTCTTCATAAAGCGTTCAACCAGGTCGCAGGCAATACTGTCTACGCGCTCGTCGTTGTTGCCGTACTGCGGATATTCACCGTCAATTTCGAAGTCCACCGCCAGACCGTTTTCGTCACGAATCGGTTTCACGCGAGCATATTTAATTGCGGACAAGGAGTCCGTCGCCACCGACAAGCCAGCAATCCCGCATGCCATCGTGCGATAAACATCACGATCGTGCAGTGCCATCAGCGAGGCTTCGTAGCTGTACTTGTCATGCATGTAGTGGATGAGGTTCAGCGCGCTGATGTACTGCACCGCCAGCCAGTCCATGAAGTGGTCGAGGTTATCCATCACTTTGTCGTAGTCCAGCACGTCGTCCATCAGCGGAGCCATTTTCGGGCCCACCTGAATCTTCAGCTTCTCGTCCATCCCGCCGTTGATTGCATACAGCAATGTTTTCGCCAGGTTAGCGCGTGCGCCGAAGAACTGCATCTGCTTACCAATCACCATTGGGCTGACGCAGCAGGCAATCGCGTAATCATCGCTGTTGAAGTCAGTGCGCATCAGATCGTCGTTTTCATACTGCAAGGAAGAGGTGACGATAGACACTTGCGCCGCATATTTTTTGAAGGCAATCGGCAGCGCTTCCGACCACAGAATAGTCAGGTTAGGTTCCGGTGCTGGCCCCATAGTGTGCAGGGTATGCAGATAACGGAAGGAGTTTTTGGTCACCAGTGTGCGGCCATCCAGCCCCATCCCGCCAATCACTTCCGTAGCCCAGATTGGATCGCCGGAGAACAGCGAATCAAATTCTGGTGTACGCAAGAAGCGCACCATGCGGATCTTCATGATGAAGTGGTCGATCAGTTCCTGCGCCTGCTGCTCATTGAGCACACCGGCTTTAAAGTCGCGTTCAATGTAGATATCGAGGAACGACGCGGTACGACCAAGAGACATCGCACCACCGTTTTGCGATTTCACCGCCGCTAGGTAGGCGAAATAGAGCCATTGCACCGCTTCCTGCGCATTTTGCGCCGGACGGGAAATGTCAAAGCCATATTTCGCTGCCATTTCCTGAATCTGTAACAGCGCACGACGATGTTCTGCTAGTTCTTCACGCAGACGGATAGTGGCTTCCAGATCTTCGCCTTTTTCCAGACGAGACTGAAGATCGGCAAATTGCAGTTCGCGTTCACGCACCAGATAGCTGATGCCGTACAACGCCACGCGGCGATAGTCTCCGATAATACGTCCGCGACCATAACCGTCCGGCAAACCGGTCAGTACCCCAGATTTACGGCAGCGCAGCATATCCGGTGAATAAACATCAAATACACCCTGGTTATGGGTTTTACGCAGATCGGTAAAGATGTACTCAAATTCGCTGTCCATTTCACGGCCATACGCGTGGAATGAACTTTTAATCATATTAATGCCACCGAACGGATGCAGCGCGCGTTTTAACGGCGCATCCGTTTGCAGACCCACTATTTTTTCCAGCGGCTGATCAATATATCCCGCATCATGAGCGGTAATGGTGGTGGCAATATTGGTATCGAAATCTAACGGCGCGTGGGTCGCGTTTTCGATACGAATGCCCTCCATTACTTTTTCCCACAACGCCGTGGTTGCAGGCGTTGCTTCGGCAAGGAAAGATTCATCCCCTTCATAAGGTGTATAGTTGTGTTGAATAAAATCGCGGACATTAATTTCGTTTTTCCAGTCCGTACCTTTAAAGCCAAGCCATGCGTCGGCGTACAGCTTATCGCTGGTATCGATATCTACCTTCATGAAAAATAATCTCTCTACAATACTTCAACTAAATTATGCAAATTCTGCGGGGGCGTTTACTTTGCCTAAATGAATCGCATCTAAGGCAATCATTTTTTCTTCGTTGGTCGGAATAACGGCGCAAATTACGCTCGCATTTTCACTGGAAATAATTCGTTCACCGTAAGAGTTAGATCGATTATTCATTTCTGTATCAATCTCTACTCCTAATACAGCTAAATGTTCCATAACCAAACGACGAATTAAACTTGAGTTCTCCCCTATTCCACCGGTGAATATAATTCCATCCAGGCGATGTAATGAGGCAGCGTGTCCGGCAATATGGCGGGCAATTCGGTGAACAAAGGTTTTAATTGCCAGTTGTGCACGCTCATGGCCTTCATGCCAGGCTTTTTCCAGTACGCGCAAGTCGGAAGAAAGACCGGAAATACCTAATAATCCCGACTCTTTATTTACCACGCGTTCCAGGTCGCCCAGGCTCTGGTTGGTTTGACTCGCCACCCAGGACATCGCACCGAAGTCAACATCACCACTGCGCGTGCCCATCATCAACCCTTCCAGCGGCGTCATTCCCATTGAGGTATCCACGCTCTGACCATTGCGAACTGCACAGATAGATGCACCATTGCCAAGATGCGCGACCACCAGACCGGAGTCATCTTCCGCCAGATCCAGCAGCGAATAGGCGCGCTGAGAAACGTAGCGGTGCGAGGTTCCGTGGAAGCCATAACGACGCACGCCAAGCTCTTCGTAATATTTCCACGGCAGGCCATATAAATAAGCCTCTGGAGCCATTGTCTGATGGAAGCTGGTATCAAATACCGCCACCTGAGTTACACCTGGAAATAATTGCTGTGCCGATTCAATACCACTTAAATTGGCGTAATTATGCAGCGGCGCAAGCGGGGAAACACGGCGGATATTATCAATGACCTCATCGGTAATAATGGCGGACTCGGTAAAAATACTGCCGCCGTGGGCGATACGGTGGCCAATTAAGGCCACTCTGTCATTTAAATTCCGTTTTTCCAGTTCAAATGCAATTGCCTTCAATGCACCTTCGTAGCTGTGGTGAGCCAGCGGTGCTGGCTCTCCTCCATTTACGGATAAGAATGCATTTTCCGAGTTAATACCATCGGCAATACCTGACATTAATACTTCACAGTCTGAGGTATCCAGCACAGAAAACTTAATTGAAGACGAACCACAGTTAATAACTAAAACAACCGGATATTCATTCATCTCTTTTCTCATCCTGAGTTACAGATTAAAACAGTTTGTATACGATGTTCAGGATGGTCAGCAGACCAATCACGGTGACAAACACGTTATCCAGACGACCACGGTATTTCGCCAGAGACGGCGCTTTACGAATGGCGTACATCGGCAACAGGCACAGCAGTGAGGCAATAATCGGCGCACCCATCGCTTCAATCAGGTCCAGAATGTTCGGGTTGGCGTAGGCGACAACCCAGGTAGAGCCCATGATGAAGATCATACTGATAGTATTCAGTTTACCCAGCGACACTTTGGTTTTGTCACCTTTATAACCGAACTTCAGAATCAGACCGTTCAGACCTTCCAGCGTCCCCAAATAGTGACCGAAGAAAGATTTGAAGATAGCCACCAGTGCGATGATGGAAGCCGCATATTCCAGCGTAATAGCGAACGTCGTTTTGGTGCCGGTCATGGACGCAAAGTGGTTAGCCAGATAAGAAAGTACCGGAATATTCTGCGCTTTCGCTTCCGCCATATTCGCCGGAGAAAGTGTAAACAGGCAGCTAAAGGCGAAGAACATCACTACCGCAACCATCAACATGCTGGCACGAGAGATAATTTGTGAACATTTACGCTCGGTGAAGTCGCGTCCAAAATCTTTCTCATACTCTTCACGTTTAGAAACCACGAAGGAAGAGACGATTGGCGAGAAGTTAAAGGAGAAGACCATAATGGAAATCCCCAACCAGACGGTGATCAGAATGCCATCATGACCCGTTAACGACAGCGCACCGAGATCAACTTGATCGATAACCGCAGAGTTCCAGTAAGGGATCAGCGACAGAGAAATCAGCACCAGGCTGGCGATAAACGGCCATACCAGGTAGCTCATTACTTTAACCATCAGATCCTTACCAAACCAGATGACGAAGGCCATCAACAGCAGCAGGAACAGCGCCACAAAGCCGCGATTCAGTGGCGCAAAGCCGAGCTGGTTTTCCCAGAAAGTCATAAAGGTGTTGGTAATGGTAACGCCATAAATCCACAGCAGTGGGCAAATCGCGAAGAAATACAGGAACGTAATGACCACGCCGCCGGTTTTACCAAAATGCTCTTCCACCGTTTCCGTAATGTTGCCGGAAGGGTTAGAGCCGGAAAGGCACAGACGCGCCAGCGCCCGGTGACAATAAAACGCGATTGGGTATGCCAATACCAACATCAGCAGAATCGGAATTAGTCCGCCAAAACCTGCGCGGATAGGGAAGAACAGCACCCCGGCGCCGATTGCCGTGCCAAACAAACCTAACGTCCATGTGGTATCTGATTTACGCCATGACGATTGTTTTGTCTGGCTGGATACAATGCTATCTGAAGTACTCATATCCTATCCTCAACGAATTAATTAAGCGCCAACGAAACCGGTGATTTGAGAGACGCGGGAAAGATCGATATTACCGCCGGAAATAATACTGACGGTTTTTCTGTTTTGAATATATTGGTCTAATTTACCGCTTAATAATGCAGCACATGCCAGAGCGCCCGCGCCTTCGGTGACGACTTTATTGCGCTGAATTAAGGCAATCATACTGTTTCTGATTTCGTCTTCGCTAACCAGCACGATATCATCGACTAATTCACGAACGATTTCGTAAGTTAAATTACCCGGGCGAGCGACATCACAACCATCCGCCAGGGTGCCGGTAGTTCGGTGCGTGGTTATTTCTCCCGAGTGGAAAGAAGCCGCCATACCGTGAACGTTTTCTGACTGCACACCAATAACACGGATAGTTGGGTTAATAGATTTAATCGCCACTGCAATACCGGCAATTAAACCACCACCGCCAATTGGTACAATTACGTTATCGACATCATAGAGATCTTCCATAATTTCCAGACCAATCGTTCCCTGGCCGGCAATGACTTTCGGATCATCATAAGGGGGAATAAAGATGCGACCTTCCGTTTCGACAATTTCACTTACTTTGGCGATGGTATCGTTGAAGTTATCGCCATGCAGTACGACTTCAGCGGAGTAGTCACACGTTGCCGCAACTTTGGATTTTGGCGCGCCTTTCGGCATCACGACTTTACCATCAATCCCCAGCATCGCACAGGAAAGCGAAACCCCTTGTGCATGGTTGCCCGCCGAACAGGCCACTACCCCCTTGCGTTTCTCGGCATCGGTTAAGGAGCTTAATTTATTAAATGCACCTCGAATTTTAAATGAACCAGTACGCTGCATGTTTTCAAACTTCAGGAATATTTCACCTTTGCAACGTTCACTAAAGTAGTTAGAGCGAGGCATGCCTGTTTTATAAATTCGCCCAGCCAGACGTTGTTTTGCTTCAATAATGTCATCAATAGCAACCGGCAGATCGTATGTAATATGCATTATAAAACCTCTTCGCCTGAATTAAATTTGTAGGTAACCGTAACCAACACCTGTAAAAATACAGGTGGATTATTCATGTTTAAATAAAAAACAAATAACTAACCAACTTCTATTAATTGCCTTCGTCGACACCCATTATAAGATGAATACTCTTTAGCTAATTCCACCAAAACTGATGCTGCTTTTTTGATACGATAATTTTTTGACCATACTGCGGCATATCGTGCCACCGGCAACGTTTCCTCAACCGGAATAGTAATAAATTGATTAGAACCAAAAGGTGAAGTCATATCGCAGGGTATAACGGTTAAGAAATCAGCATTGAGAACAAGATTATAAATGGTGACGACCGAGTCGGTTTTAACGATGTTTTCAATACTGATGCCATTTCTTTGTAGCGTGGTGAGTAGCTCGCTGTAGTATCCCATATTCGTTTGTGGCAACACCCACTGTTCGTTCTTCAAAGACTCCAGCGTGGTGGTGCCGGTGCATGTTCGGGACTTACCGGCAACCAGCACGAATTCTGATTCGAACAGCGGCTCAACATGCAAATCCTGAAGCTTCATTTCTGCACTTAACGTACCTATCGCAAAATCCAGGCGCCCATCGCGGATAGCCGGTAAGAACGAAGACAGTTGCGCTTCATACATTGAGACCTGCGCTTTCGGGAACACCTCTTTGAATTTGTTGATCATCCCGGACATAAAGGTAAAGCCAATCAGCGATGGAAAACCAAATGAGACTTCCACTACAGCCTCAGTGGACATACCGCTAATCTCATTAACCATATTTTTCATTTCGCGGGTAATGGATTCGGAACGAGAGAGCAACAATTGACCAGCAGGTGTCAGCGTTACGCCGGTATTTTTCCGAACGACTAATTCAACGCCAAAATAATCTTCAATATCGTTAATGATTTTACTTACCGCTGGTTGAGTTAACCCTAATTCTTTTGCAGCCGATCCAATAGAGCCACTTCTGATGACTTCCTGAAAGACTACCAGGTGTTGCGTTTTAGGAAGAAGAATAGTGCTCATAACAACCTGCGTTAATTACCTCATTGACGGAATGAATTGTATCAAAATGGAATGAACAGGATATGTGCGACCACTCACAAATTAACTTTCAATAGTTTTCCAGGTAAATCCTTAAAGCGATATATCCATTTAATATCAATGAGTTAGACAATAAAAATCAACACAAAGCCTGACTTTTATCAAAAAAACAAGGGGGGATAACCATATTTTATGGCGATAACAACACGCTTGATTTTTCTTATTAGAAAATGTGCTTAGACGATATTTCAATCAATTACCGTGTATTTCGCAGACGAATTTTAAGTTAAATTTAATGAGCAAGTTATCAAATTTTATTATAAACAAATCGTTTTCATAGATAAATAATGCGGCACATCACATTTTTTTGCGCCATTTGTTGAAGATGAAACATTGATTATAGCAAAAGCTTAAAACCTAACAAACATATATTAAACAAACAAAACAATTGATTAACGTCATTTTTCCTCTCAATGGCAGGACGTCATTTTGTGAACGCAATCGTTTCCCATGATTTATTCTTGTTTTACGGTTACCGAATAGCATTTTGTGTTGAGGATCACAAAACTAATAATTGCTATTCGAAGTAAGTTATCAGCATAGACCACAGGATGGCTAAAAAGAGTGTTTATATTAAACCAACAGGCCGCGTTCTTTTGGGTATAGCGTCGTGGACAGTCATTCATCTTCCCGCCCGCCCCAAAAAGCAAAAACCCGCCAGCTTGCACTGACGGGCTTTGTTAAATCAGGTGAAACTGACCGATAAGCCGGGTTCTGTCGTGGACAGTCATTCATCTAGGCCAGCAATCGCTCACTGGCTCAAGCAGCCTACCCGGGTTCAGTACGGGCCGTACCTTATGAACCCCTATTTGGCCTTGCTCCGGGTGGAGTTTACCGTGCCACGGACTGTTACCAGCCGCGCGGTGCGCTCTTACCGCACCCTTTCACCCTTACCTGATCCCACTTGCGTGGGCCATCGGCGGTTTGCTCTCTGTTGCACTGGTCGTGGGTTTCCCCCCCAGGCGTTACCTGGCACCCTGCCCTATGGAGCCCGGACTTTCCTCCCCTCCGCCCGTCTCCCCCGAAGAGGACGACGACGAAGCGGCGACTGTCTGGTCAGCTTCGGCGCGAAGTATAGAGGGTTTGCACGCCCTTGTCACCCCGCACTGCGCATTCCAATCGCCAGTGTGGCGGCGATATTGCGTGAAGCGCGGTAAATATTGTCATAAGCCCCGCTGAAAGCTTCATCCAGGGTAACAATGCTGTTCAACACGCTGAATACGGCATCGATGCCGTGCTGATGCACAACGCCGACATCCTTCGTCAGACTCCCTGCAATACCAATTACCGGTTTATGATATTTCTTCGCGACATTCGCTACGCCAATCGGTACTTTGCCGTGGATACTCTGGCTATCAATGCGCCCTTCTCCGGTGATCACCAACGTACAATCGTGAATATGTTCTTCCAGATTCAACGCCGTAGTCACAATCTCAATGCCGCTCTTTAGCTCTGCACCAAGAAACGCCATTAGCGCCGCCCCCATACCGCCCGCAGCACCAGATCCGGGGACGTCTTTCACATCAACATACAGCGATTTTTTGATGACATCAGCATAGTGAGAGAGATTCTTGTCCAGCTCAACAATCGTGGCTTCATTAGCCCCTTTCTGCGGGCCAAAGATACGTGAAGCGCCGCTGTCACCCACCAGCGGATTGGTGACATCGCAGGCGACGCGAATCGTACAATCCTTTAAGCGTGGATCAAGGCCAGAGATATCAATGGTATTCAGGGTATTGAGGCTGCCGCCACCAAAGCCGATTTCATTACCACTGGCATCGCTTAACTTCGCTCCCAGCGCCTGCACCATTCCCGCGCCGCCATCATTGGTAGCACTGCCGCCAATGCCGATAATAATAGTGGTTGCGCCGCTCTCCAGCGCCTGCAAGATTAACTCACCCGTACCACGAGAAGTGGTCACCAATGGATCACGCTTTTCCGCTGGAACCAACGCCAGCCCACTGGCCGCCGCCATTTCAATAAACGCGGTTTTACCGTCGCCAGAGATCCCCCAACAGGCATTCACCTTCTCACCCAGCGGCCCCGTAACCCAGGCTTGACGTTCGGCCCCCTGAGTGGCAGCAATCATCGCTTCCACCGTTCCTTCACCGCCATCAGCAACGGGAACAGAAACATAGTGTGCATCAGGAAAAATTTCCCGAAATCCCTTTTCTATCGCCTGCGCAACCTCGCTGGCAGATAAACTTTCTTTGTAAGAGTCTGGGGCGATTACGATTTTCATATCTTTGCCTGTTACCACATGACGCCGGAGGGCGTTTCTCTTATTCGGCCTGGCTCCCAGCCCGGATTGCACCACGCCATCCGGGCACGAAGTCACTCGCGAGTGACTTCGACTTTCGCCAGTTTTTCGTAGTAGCACGCCAGAGCGCTGTGGTCTGCTGTTCCCAGCCCATCGGCACGCAGCGCCTGCATCATCTCCATGACCACTGCGGTCAGCGGCAATTGCGCACCAACGTCATGGGAGGTATCCAGCGCATTTGCCAGATCCTTAATATGCAGATCGATACGGAAGCCCGGCTTGAAATTCCTGTCCATCACCATCGGCGCTTTTGCATCGAGTACAGTACTTCCCGCCAGCCCACCACGAATCGCCTGATAAACCAGATCAGGATTAACGCCCGCTTTGGTTGCCAGCGTTAACGCTTCTGACATCGCCGCAATATTCAGCGCTACAATGACCTGGTTTGCCAGTTTGGTGACGTTGCCTGCACCGATTTCTCCGGTATATACAACGGATCCCGCCATCGCTTTCATCAAGTCATAGTATTTGTCGAAAATAGCTTTGTCGCCACCCACCATCACTGACAGGGTGCCATCGATGGCTTTCGGTTCACCGCCGCTCACCGGGGCGTCCAGCATATCAATACCTTTCGCTTTCAGTGCTTCGCTGATTTCACGGCTTGCCAGCGGAGCGATTGAACTCATATCGATTAATACCGTCCCTGGTTTTGCACCTTCAATGATGCCATTTTCCCCCAGCGCCACCTCTTTCACGTGCGGAGAGTTTGGCAGCATGGTAATGATGACATCGCACTGTTCAGCGATGGCTTTAGCCGTAGACGCGGTTTCTGCACCTGCGGTAATCACGTCAGCGATAGCTTCTGGATTACGGTCAGAAACCACCAGCGAGTAACCTGCTTTCAGAAGGTTTTTACTCATTGGTTTACCCATAATACCCAGGCCAATAAAACCAACTTTCATAGTCATATCAATCATCTCTCTTGTTGCGGTGGTCGTTATTTTTTAAAGGCATCTGCCAGTTTCTGTGTGGCGGAGCGGAAAATACCGAGGTCGCTGCCGACAGCGACAAATGTGGCACCCCATTCCAGATAACGGCGTGCATCGGCTTCAACTGGCGCGAGGATGCCACTGGGTTTACCGTAAGCGCTGGCGCGGTTGAAAATATGTTGAATCGCTTTTTGTACCTCCGGATGTGACGCATTGCCGAGATGATCTAATGCCGCCGCCAGATCGCTGGGGCCAACGAAAATGCCATCAACGCCTTCGGTCGCAGCGATGGCGTCAACGTTATCGACGCCCTGCTGGCTTTCGATTTGCGCCAGAATGGCGATGTTCTTATTCGACCGGGCGAAATAGTCCGGTACGGTGCCAAACATATTGGCGCGATGAGAAACGGAGACGCCGCGAATACCTTCTGGTGGATAACGCGTTGATGCTACCGCCTGTACCGCGTCTTCTTCCGTTTCGACAAAGGGGATCAGGAAGTTGTAAAAACCGATATCTAACAGGCGCTTAATAATCACCGGTTCGTTGGTCGGCACCCGCACTACTGGCGCACTGGCGCTACCTTTCAACGCCATCAACTGCGGGATGAACGTGGAAATATCGTTTGGCGCATGTTCGCCATCCAGCACCAGCCAGTCAAAGCCAGCCAAACCAAGAACTTCAGTGCTGATCGGGTTAGAAAGTGCTGACCAGCAGCCAATCTGTACCTGTTTCGCAGCCAACGCGGCTTTGAACTTATTGGGGAAAATATCGTTATTCATCGCTTATACCTTTGCTTATTTCTGCAATTCCATACGTTTAATGTCACCAACCACGAAGAGGTAGCAGACCATTGCCATCAGCGCCGAACATCCCACAAATACCAGCGCCGCATTGAAGGAATGCAGTTCACTAACCAGGTAACCAATCACCAGTGGAGTGACAATGGAGGCGACATTGCCAAAGACGTTAAAGACGCCGCCGCAGAGGCCAACAATCTCTTTCGGTGCGGTATCGGAAACCACCGGCCAGCCCAGTGCGCCAAATCCTTTGCCAAAGAAGGCTAACGCCATCAGCATGACCACCAGCGTGGTGTTGTTGGTGTAGTTACATAAGATGATGGTGGAAGCCAGCAACATTCCCAGCACAATTGGTAGCTTACGTGCCAGAGTCAGTGACAAACCGCGTTTGATCAGATAATCCGAGAAGACACCCCCAAGCACGCCGCCAGCAAATCCACACAATGCCGGAATCGACGCAACCAGGCCGACTTTCAGAATCGACATCCCCTTTTCCTGTACCAGATAAATCGGGAACCAGGTGAGGAAGAACCAGGTGATGGTGTTGATAAAATATTGCCCGAAAAATACCCCCAGCATCATGCGGTTAGAGAGCAATTGCTTGATGTAATGCAGCTTAGGACCGCTTGCTGTCGCACCGCCTGGCTTTTTGTGATCCATATCGACCACCGCACCATTTTCGGAGATAAACTTCAACTCTTCCGCAGACATGCGCGGATGGTCTGTCGGGTTATGAATCAACTTAATCCACAGCGCCGTTAGTACAAAACCAATCCCCCCCATAACGGTAAAAACGTGCTCCCAGCCCCAGGCGAAAGTCAGCCAGCCAAGCAGCGGCGAAAAGAGCGCCAGCGAGAAATATTGCGCCGAGTTAAAGATGGCGGAAGCTGTTCCACGTTCTTTAGTCGGGAACCAGGCGGCAACAATACGGGCGTTCGCCGGGAATGACGGCGCTTCCGAGAAGCCCAACATAAAGCGCATGAAGAACATGGAGATCCCTGCCCAGGCAATAGGGAACATATCGACAAAGCCTTGCAGGAAGGTAAACAGCGACCAGAAAAAGAGGCTGTAAGTGTAAACTTTCTTCGATCCAAACTTATCCAGCAGCCAGCCGCCAGGGATTTGCATTAGCAGATAGGCCCAGCCAAAAGCGGAGAAAATGTACCCCATCGAAACCGTGCTTAATTGCAGTTCTTTTGCTACTTCAGTACCGGCAATCGACAGCGTTGCACGGTCGGCATAGTTAACGGCTGTCACAATAAAAATAATAAATAATATTAAATAGCGGGTATGCACGCTTTTCTTTTTTTCTTCAATGGTGTCCAGAATCATTTTATTTACCTCGGGTACTTATGTTGATTTTTATTATTGGGAAGGTATTATTTATGAGTTCCATTCATATAGTTATGACAATGGCCTCGTGAATTAGTATAAGCAGCGGGGTAATAATAATCATTGTGCAAATGCGAACTTAAATAATGTAATTTAAATATTATTTTGAGCATATGCACATAACATTGCGCGCTAAAGCACAGATTTACGCTTTGCCTTGCCGGGTAGCGTCGCAATCCCTGAAATGATTGACATTGATCACATTTCTACCGTTAAACTCCTGACATTCTTATTTCACCTAATGAAGTTATTTATTTTTAAATGAGATCTAATGCTCATTTTAATATCCCCCTGGCTGGAGAATATTGAACAATGGCCAATATCGAAATAAGACAAGAAACGCCGACTGCGTTTTATATAAAAGTTCATGACACAGATAATGTGGCAATTATTGTTAATGATAATGGCCTGAAAGCAGGAACGCGTTTTCCGGACGGCCTGGAATTAATTGAGCATATTCCCCAGGGGCATAAAGTCGCATTGATCGACATTCCTGCTGATGGCGAAATTATTCGTTATGGCGAAGTGATTGGTTACGCCATGCGCGCCATCCCACGTGGAAGCTGGATCGATGAATCGATGGTGGTTCTGCCTGAAGCGCCCCCCTTACATACTTTGCCTCTGGCAACCAAAGTGCCGGAACCTTTACCGCCGCTGGAAGGTTATACCTTTGAAGGCTATCGCAATGCCGATGGCAGTGTGGGCACCAAGAACCTGCTCGGCATCACGACCAGCGTGCATTGTGTGGCTGGCGTCGTCGATTACGTGGTGAAAATTATTGAGCGCGACCTGCTGCCGAAATACCCGAACGTCGATGGTGTGGTGGGGCTGAATCACCTGTACGGCTGTGGCGTGGCGATTAATGCCCCAGCGGCGGTGGTGCCTATTCGAACCATTCACAACATTTCGCTGAACCCAAACTTTGGCGGCGAGGTGATGGTGATTGGCCTCGGATGCGAGAAATTGCAACCAGAGCGCCTGCTGGTCGGTACGGACGATGTGCAGGCTATTCCACTGGAAAGCGCCAGTATTGTCAGCTTGCAGGATGAAAAGCATGTCGGTTTTCAGTCAATGGTTGAGGATATTTTGCAGGTTGCCGAACGCCATCTGCACAAGCTGAATCAACGTCAGCGAGAAACCTGCCCGGCTTCAGAACTGGTTGTTGGTATGCAGTGCGGCGGCAGCGATGCGTTTTCTGGCGTAACAGCCAATCCGGCGGTTGGCTATGCGTCTGATCTGCTGGTGCGTTGTGGTGCAACGGTGATGTTCTCGGAAGTGACGGAAGTACGCGACGCCATTCATCTGCTGACGCCGCGCGCCGTTAACGAAGAGGTCGGTAAGCGTCTGCTGGAAGAGATGGAATGGTACGACAACTATCTCAATATGGGGAAAACCGACCGCAGCGCCAACCCTTCGCCGGGAAACAAAAAAGGCGGTCTGGCAAACGTCGTGGAGAAGGCTCTCGGCTCCATTGCCAAATCAGGTAAAAGCGCGATTGTAGAAGTGCTGTCGCCAGGGCAGCGTCCGACCAAACGTGGATTAATTTACGCCGCGACGCCAGCCAGCGACTTTGTCTGTGGCACCCAACAGGTGGCTTCAGGAATTACCGTTCAAGTATTTACGACCGGTCGCGGCACACCTTACGGCCTGATGGCAGTGCCGGTCATTAAAATGGCAACCCGCACTGAACTGGCGAACCGTTGGTTTGATTTGATGGATATTAATGCGGGCACCATCGCCACCGGCGAAGAGACGATTGAAGAGGTGGGCTGGAAACTGTTCCACTTTATTCTCGACGTTGCCAGCGGGAAGAAGAAAACCTTCTCAGACCAATGGGGACTGCATAACCAACTGGCGGTGTTTAACCCGGCACCGGTGACTTGATAACTCAATTTGTATTATGCCCGATGGCACACGTTTATCGGGCATAGTAAGTCATAGCGAAGACGCGTTCTCCCCGACCAGAATCACCTCAACCCCGGCCTTTCGTAGCCCTTCCAGACTATCCGCAGGAATGCCTTCATCGACAATGATCATATCGATCCGCTGGGTATCAATGATCTTATGTAAACTGGAGCGATTGAACTTACTGGAATCTGTGACCACGATGATCCGTTCCGCAACTTCGCACATCCGGCGGTTCAAACGGGCTTCATCTTCATTGTGCGTACTGACGCCGCGCTCCAGATCGATAGCATCTACACCGAGAAACAGCATGTCGAAGTGGTAATTTTGCAGCGATTGTTCAGCCTGATCGCCATAAAAAGATTGTGACTGACGGCGCAAATGCCCGCCGGTCATCAGTAGCTCAACGCCTTCAGCTTCCAGCAAAGCATTAGCCACGTTCATACCGTTGGTCATCGCAATCACGTCAGTATGCTTGCGCATCAGACGGGCAATCTCAAAGGTTGTGGTTCCGGAGTCGAGGATCACGCGATGGCCAGGCTTAATCAGCTCAACAGCAGCTTTCGCAACGCTGCGTTTCATCGCAGTGTTGAGCGCACTTTTATCTTCCACCGAAGGTTCGACTGACGGTGTCGTGCTATCGCAGATCAACGCGCCACCATAAGCACGCACGGCGATCCCCTGCTTTTCCAGAAATGCCAGATCGTTACGGATCGTCACCGTAGAAACGCCGTACAATGCCGATAGATCATTAACTTGCACACTTCCTTGCTGCCGCAGGCGCTGAATGATCTGTTCTCGTCTCTCACTGGTGCCTGTTACTCGCTTCTCGCCTGAAGCGTCGGTATTACTCATAGTAAGTCCTTTCGTAAAACTTTCGTTTCATTTCGTTTTGCTTATTAACGCCTTTCTATTAACCAAATGCAAGCCCACATTGCCCATTGACGCAAGCGCCCCTCGTTTCAGAAGCTTTCATTATGTTTCTTTTGTGAATCAGATCAGAAAACCATTATCTTTCGTTTTATTTTTATCTCACCATGACGCAGTATCAATTGAAACAAAACGAAAGATCAAGGTTGCAGTAATCTAAACTGGAGAGGAAAGTGAAACATCTGACAGAAATGGTGAGGCAGCACAAAGGGGGCAAAACAAATGGGATTTATGCCGTTTGTTCCGCACATCCGCTGGTGCTGGAAGCTGCCATCCGCTACGCCTTCTCAAACCAAACGCCACTACTGATTGAAGCAACGTCCAATCAGGTGGATCAGTTCGGCGGTTATACCGGAATGACGCCTGCCGATTTTCGCGGCTTTGTTTGCCAGCTTGCCGACTCGCTGAATTTCCCACAAGACATGCTAATTCTCGGTGGCGATCATCTGGGACCTAACCGCTGGCAAAACCTGCCCGCAACCCAGGCGATGGCTAATGCCGATGATTTGATAAAAAGCTACGTCACGGCGGGATTCAAAAAAATTCACCTTGATTGCAGCATGTCCTGTCAGGGCGATCCGATCCCCTTAACCGATGACATCGTTGCTGAACGCGCCGCTCGCCTGGCGAAAGTGGCGGAAGAAACCTGCCGTGAACACTTTGGCGAGGCCGATCTGGTGTATGTCATTGGAACTGAAGTTCCGGTTCCTGGCGGCGCACATGAAACCTTAAGCGAACTGGCAGTGACTACACCGGATGCCGCCCGCACCACGCTGGAAGCCCATCGTCATGCTTTTGAAAAGCAAGGTCTGAATGCCATCTGGCCACGTATTATTGCGCTGGTGGTACAACCCGGCGTCGAATTCGATCACACCAACGTTATTGATTATCAGCCTGCAAAAGCGATCGCCTTAAGTCAGATGGTCGAAAACTACGAAACACTGATTTTCGAAGCTCATTCTACCGATTATCAAACACCGCAATCGCTGCGCCAGTTGGTCATTGACCACTTTGCCATTCTGAAAGTTGGCCCGGCGCTGACCTTCGCCCTACGTGAAGCACTGTTTTCTCTGGCGGCTATCGAAGAAGAACTGGTGCCAGCAAAAGCCTGTTCTGGTCTGCGTCAGGTACTGGAAAACGTGATGCTCGACCGTCCGGAATACTGGCAAAGCCATTACCACGGGGACGGGAACGCGCGTCGTCTGGCACGCGGCTACAGTTACTCGGATCGCGTGCGTTATTACTGGCCAGACCGGCAGATTGATGATGCTTTCGCCCACCTGGTCCGCAACCTGGCAGATGCGCCAATTCCGCAGCCACTCATCAGCCAGTACCTGCCGCTGCAATACGTAAAAGTTCGCTCCGGTGAGCTACAGCCAACGCCACGGGCACTCATTATTAACCATATTCAGGACATCCTGGCGCAGTACCACGCTGCCTGTGAAGGCCAGTAAGCCATAACAAAAACGAGGAACACGCTATGCCAAATATTGTTTTAAGCCGGATTGATGAACGCTTGATTCACGGTCAGGTCGGCGTTCAGTGGGTTGGATTTGCGGGGGCAAATCTGGTTCTGGTAGCCAATGATGAGGTTGCCGAAGATCCGGTACAACAAAACCTGATGGAAATGGTGCTGGCAGAAGGGATCGCCGTGCGTTTCTGGGCACTACAAAAAGTGATCGACAACATCCACCGCGCTGCTGATCGGCAGAAAATCTTGCTGGTTTGTAAAACACCAGCCGATTTCCTGACGCTGGTTAAAGGTGGCGTTCCGGTTAACCGCATTAACGTTGGCAATATGCACTACGCCAATGGTAAACAGCAAATCGCCAAAACGGTTTCTGTGGATGCGGGCGATATCGCGGCATTTAACGACCTGAAATCCGCAGGGGTGGAATGCTTCGTTCAGGGCGTCCCGACAGAACCTGCTGTGGACCTCTTTAAATTACTTTGAGGGATTCATCATGGAAATCAGTCTGTTGCAGGCATTCGCGTTGGGCATTATCGCCTTTATCGCAGGCCTGGATATGTTTAACGGCTTAACCCATATACACCGCCCGGTGGTTCTCGGGCCGTTGGTCGGGCTGGTACTTGGCGATCTGCATACCGGTATTTTAACTGGCGGTACACTGGAACTGGTGTGGATGGGGCTGGCTCCACTGGCGGGCGCACAGCCACCTAACGTGATTATCGGCACTATCGTCGGCACGGCATTTGCCATCACTACCGGCGTGAAACCGGATGTCGCGGTCGGCGTCGCCGTACCTTTCGCGGTCGCGGTACAAATGGGGATTACCTTCCTGTTCTCGGTGATGTCTGGTGTGATGTCCCGCTGCGACCGAATGGCGGAGAATGCCGATACGCGCGGTATTGAGCGCGTAAACTATCTGGCGCTACTGGCGCTCGGCACCTTCTATTTTCTCTGCGCTTTCCTGCCAATTTACTTCGGTGCGGAACATGCCAAAACCATCATTGATGTCCTGCCGCAACGGTTAATCGACGGCCTCGGCGTCGCGGGCGGCATCATGCCAGCAATCGGTTTTGCCGTACTACTGAAAATCATGATGAAAAACGTCTATATCCCTTACTTCATCCTGGGGTTCGTTGCCGCCGCCTGGCTCAAGTTACCGGTGTTGGCTATTGCCGCCGCCGCGCTGGCGATGGCGCTGATCGACCTGCTGCGTAAATCTCCTGAACCGACTCAACCTGCGGCACAGAAAGAGGAATTTGAAGATGGCATCTAATCAAACGACCCTGCCGAACGTCAGCGAAAATGAAGAAACACTGCTGAACGGCGTCAATGAAAACGTATATGAAGATCAGAGCATTGGCGCAGAGCTAACGAAAAAAGATATCAATCGCGTCGCATGGCGTTCCATGCTGTTACAGGCTTCTTTCAACTACGAACGTATGCAGGCTTCCGGTTGGCTGTACGGTCTGTTACCTGCACTGAAAAAGATCCACACCAATAAACGCGACCTGGCGCGCGCCATGAAAGGGCATATGGGTTTCTTCAATACTCACCCGTTTCTGGTGACGTTTGTTATTGGCATTATCCTCGCGATGGAGCGTTCCAAGCAGGACGTTAACAGTATTCAGAGCACCAAGATTGCTGTCGGTGCGCCGCTGGGCGGGATTGGCGATGCGATGTTCTGGCTGACGTTGCTACCAATTTGTGGCGGGATTGGTGCCAGTCTCGCGTTGCAAGGATCTATTCTCGGCGCTGTCGTATTTATTGTTCTGTTCAACGTGGTGCATCTCGGTCTGCGTTTTGGCCTTGCGCATTACGCTTATCGCATGGGCGTCGCGGCGATCCCGCTGATTAAAGCGAATACCAAAAAAGTCGGCCATGCGGCGTCTATCGTCGGGATGACGGTAATCGGCGCGCTGGTTGCAACCTATGTCCGTTTAAGCACCACTCTGGAAATCACGGCGGGCGACGCAGTGGTTAAGTTGCAGGCTGACGTTATCGACAAACTGATGCCTGCCTTCTTACCGCTGGTCTATACCCTGACCATGTTCTGGCTGGTACGTCGCGGCTGGAGTCCGTTGCGCCTGATTGCAATCACGGTGGTTCTCGGCATCGTCGGTAAATTTTGCCATTTCCTTTAAATACAATGAGGTAATAGATGTTAAGTATTATTTTGACAGGGCATGGCGGATTTGCCAGCGGCATGGAAAAAGCGATGAAACAAATTCTCGGTGAGCAATCGCAGTTTATCGCCATCGATTTTCCGGAAACCTCAAGCACCGCGCTGCTTACATCGCAGCTTGAAGAAGCCATCGCCCAACTGGATTGTGAAGACGGCATTGTTTTTCTAACGGATTTGCTCGGCGGCACGCCGTTTCGCGTGGCTTCAACGCTGGCGATGCAAAAACCGGGCTGTGAAGTGATCACCGGCACCAATTTGCAACTGTTACTGGAGATGGTGCTGGAACGTGAAGGGTTAAGTAGCGAAGAGTTTCGCGTGCAGGCGTTGGAGTGCGGACACCGTGGGCTGACCAGTCTGGTGGACGAGCTGGATCGCTGCCATGAAGAATGTCCGGTCGAGGAAGGGATATAAGGTAAGCGCCCCGCCGCTGTTAGTAAAAGACAGTGGGTGACGTTTTACACTTTCGTTTCTTTTCTGGCTTTCACTTTCCCCCGCAAGGTCTTTCTTTTGTTTTGACCTTTGCACCGGTGTCGGATGCGACGCTGACGCGTCTTATCCGACCTACGGAGCGTCGTTGCGGCGTAAATGTCGGATGTCTTATCCGACCTACGGCTGGTGACAGCCAGGCGGATAAGGCGTTTACGCCGCATCCGGCAATCAGTGCTGATATTTACACCATCATGCAATCCCTTTCACTTCCCTTATCTTTTCTTTCAACGATCACAAATTTCGTTTTATTTCTTTTTTCACCATTGAACTTTCAGTTTCTTTTATATAAATTTTAATCAACGAAAGAAATAACCAAGTGAAATGAAACGAAAGGCAAGCGAAAGCTACCCGCCTGAAGTCAAGTTCATCAGACTAAGGATTGCGTTATGCCAGAAAATTACACCCCTGCTGCTGCAACCACCGGCACATGGACTGAAGAAGAGATCCGCCATCAGCCTCGCGCATGGATCCGTTCGCTCACCAACATCGACACGTTACGTTCTGCGCTCGATAACTTCCTTGAACCGTTACTGCGCAAAGAGGATCTGCGGATCATCCTGACCGGAGCCGGAACCTCGGCATTTATCGGTGACATCATCGCGCCATGGCTCGCCAGCCAGACTGGAAAAAACTTCAGCGCCGTACCGACCACCGATCTGGTCACTAATCCAATGGATTACCTGAATCCAGCTCATCCTCTGCTGCTGATCTCCTTCGGTCGTTCCGGCAACAGCCCGGAAAGCGTCGCTGCCGTGGAACTGGCGAATCAGTTTGTGCCGGAGTGCTACCACTTGCCGATCACTTGTAACGAAGCGGGCGATCTCTATCAAAACGCGATTAACAGCGACAACGCGTTTGCCCTGCTGATGCCAGCAGAAACGCACGATCGCGGCTTTGCGATGACCAGCAGCATTACCACCATGATGGCCAGTTGCCTCGCGGTTTTCGCGCCAGAGACGATCAACAGCCAGACCTTCCGTGACGTGGCGGATCGTTGCCAGGTAATCCTGACCTCGCTGGGCGATTTCAGCGAAGGTGTGTTTGGTTACGCGCCGTGGAAACGGATCGTTTATCTCGGCAGCGGTGGCTTACAAGGCGCGGCACGCGAGTCGGCGTTGAAGGTACTGGAACTGACTGCGGGTAAGCTGGCGGCCTTTTATGATTCCCCAACTGGATTCCGTCATGGCCCGAAATCGCTGGTCAATGACGAAACGCTGGTGGTGGTGTTTGTCTCCAGCCACCCTTATACCCGTCAGTATGATCTTGATCTGCTGGCAGAATTACGCCGCGATAACCAGGCAATGCGCGTGATCGCCATCGCCGCTGAAAGCAACGACATTATCACCGCGGGTCCGCATATCATCCTGCCGCCGTCCCGTCACTTTATCGACGTTGAGCAGGCATTTTGCTTCCTGATATACGCTCAGACGTTTGCACTGATGCAGTCGCTGCATATGGGCAATACGCCGGATACCCCATCAGCCAGCGGCACCGTTAACCGTGTGGTGCAAGGTGTCATTATTCATCCGTGGCAGGCATAAGAGGATCGCATTATGAGCATTATCTCCACCAAATATCTGTTACAGGATGCCCTGGCCAATGGTTACGCAGTGCCTGCCTTTAACATTCATAACGCCGAGACGATCCAGGCGATCCTCGAAGTATGTAGTGAAATGCGATCGCCGGTGATCCTCGCCGGGACGCCGGGCACCTTTAAACATATCGCCCTGGAAGAGATCTACGCCCTGTGTAGCGCCTATTCCACGACCTACAACATGCCGCTGGCGCTGCATCTCGACCACCACGAATCGCTGGATGATATTCGCCGTAAAGTCCACGCCGGCGTGCGCAGTGCGATGATCGACGGCAGTCACTTCCCGTTTGTCGAGAACGTGAAGCTGGTGAAATCGGTTGTCGACTTCTGCCACTCGCAGGATTGCAGCGTGGAAGCGGAACTGGGTCGCCTGGGCGGTGTGGAAGATGATATGAGCGTTGACGCCGAAAGCGCGTTCCTTACCGACCCACAAGAAGCTAAACGCTTTGTCGAACTAACGGGCGTCGACAGCCTGGCGGTGGCGATTGGTACGGCGCACGGGTTATACAGCAAAACGCCGAAGATTGATTTCCAGCGACTGGCGGAAATTCGTGAAGTGGTGGATATTCCACTGGTGCTGCATGGTGCCAGCGATGTCCCGGATGAATTTGTCCGTCGCACTATTGAACTTGGCGTCACAAAAGTGAACGTTGCCACGGAATTAAAAATAGCCTTCGCTGGCGCAGTAAAAGCCTGGTTTGCGGAAAATCCGCAAGGTAATGATCCTCGTTATTATATGCGCGTCGGCATGGATGCAATGAAAGAAGTTGTCAGAAACAAAATTAATGTCTGTGGTTCAGAAAATAGAATTCCCGCGTAATTATTGATTTTTTTACGATTTATTTGAGTGTGCTGCCCGGTTAATATCGGGTAGTGCCTTAATGGTAAAGGAGATTATTAAAATTTAATAAATACACCAATATAATATCGCAACAGTAATATATTTAAATAAATTATATTATTCAACTTTTATGGTGAGGATTAAAAATGAGCAGTCCAAATATTCTCTTAACCCGTATTGATAATCGTCTGGTTCATGGCCAGGTTGGCGTTACCTGGACATCCACCATCGGCGCAAATTTGCTGGTGGTCGTGGATGATGTTGTCGCTAATGATGATATTCAACAGAAATTAATGGGCATTACCGCGGAAACTTACGGTTTTGGCATTCGTTTCTTTACTGTCGAAAAAACCATTAACGTCATCGGCAAAGCTGCACCACATCAGAAGATATTCCTGATTTGCCGTACACCGCAAACAGTACGTAAATTGGTGGAAGGGGGAATAGAACTGAAAGACGTTAACGTCGGCAATATGCATTTCTCGGAAGGGAAAAAGCAAATCAGCAGTAAAGTTTATGTCGATTTTCAGGATCTCGCTGATTTACGTTTTATTAAGCAACGTGGCGTGAATGTTTTTATTCAGGACGTCCCCGGTGATCAAAAAGAACAAATACCTGACTAAATCTAAAATCGCCTTAATATTGGTTTGAGGTAATAAAAATGCATGAAATAACCCTAATTCAGGGGCTATCCCTGGCGGCATTAGTTTTCGTTCTGGGGATTGATTTTTGGCTGGAAGCCTTGTTTTTATTCCGTCCGATAATCGTTTGTACCCTTACTGGAGCAATACTCGGTGATATTCAGACCGGCTTAATTACCGGTGGTCTGACAGAACTGGCGTTCGCCGGATTAACCCCTGCCGGTGGTGTTCAACCGCCCAACCCTATCATGGCGGGTCTGATGACTACCGTCATTGCGTGGTCTACGGGGGTGGATGCCAAAACGGCAATTGGTCTTGGCCTGCCGTTTAGTTTGTTAATGCAGTACGTCATTCTGTTTTTCTATTCCGCTTTCTCATTATTTATGACCAAAGCGGATAAATGCGCGAAAGAGGCGGATACGGCCGCGTTTTCCCGACTTAACTGGATAACGATGCTGATTGTTGCCTCTTCATATGCAGTGATTGCGTTTCTTTGTACCTACCTGGCGCAAGGCGCGATGCAGGCGCTGGTAAAGGCGATGCCAGCCTGGTTGACTCATGGTTTTGAAGTGGCCGGCGGTATTTTACCTGCCGTTGGTTTTGGTCTGCTGCTGCGCGTGATGTTCAAAGCGCAATACATCCCTTACCTGATCGCCGGTTTCCTGTTTGTTTGCTACATCCAGGTCAGCAACCTGTTACCGGTCGCCGTACTGGGGGCAGGTTTTGCGGTGTATGAATTTTTCAATGCGAAATCCCGGCAGCAAGCGCAACCGCAGCCCGTTGCCAGTAAAAATGAAGAAGAGGACTACAGCAATGGGATCTGAAATCAGTAAAAAAGATATCACCCGTCTGGGCTTTCGTTCATCGCTGCTGCAAGCGAGCTTTAACTACGAAAGGATGCAGGCGGGGGGATTTACCTGGGCGATGTTGCCGATCCTGAAAAAGATTTATAAGGACGACAAACCGGGCTTAAGCGCGGCGATGAAAGATAACCTCGAATTTATTAACACCCACCCGAATCTGGTCGGATTCCTGATGGGATTACTCATTTCGATGGAAGAGAAAGGGGAAAATCGCGACACCATTAAAGGCCTCAAAGTGGCGCTGTTTGGCCCAATCGCCGGGATTGGCGATGCGATTTTCTGGTTTACCTTATTGCCGATTATGGCGGGGATTTGCTCATCGTTTGCCAGCCAGGGAAACCTGTTGGGGCCGATTCTGTTTTTCGCCGTTTACCTGCTTATCTTTTTCCTGCGCGTTGGCTGGACTCACGTTGGTTATTCGGTCGGTGTGAAGGCGATTGATAAAGTGCGAGAGAACTCGCAGATGATCGCCCGTTCGGCAACTATCCTCGGGATCACGGTAATCGGCGGGCTGATCGCTTCGTATGTACATATTAACGTCGTGACGTCGTTTGCTATCGACAGTACTCACAGCGTCGCGCTGCAACAGGATTTCTTCGATAAAGTCTTCCCGAATATTTTGCCGATGGCTTACACCCTGTTGATGTATTACTTATTACGGGTGAAAAAAGCGCATCCGGTGCTGTTAATCGCCGTCACGTTCGTGCTTTCCATCGTTTGTTCCGCATTCGGTATTTTGTAAATGGAATGAGGCACTGCGCCTGACGGTGCCTCAGATTGTTGACAAAGTGCGCTTTGTTCATGCCGGATGCGGCGTGAACACCTTGTCCGGCCTACAAAAGCACACAAATTCAATATATTGCAGAGATCACGTAGGCCTGATAAGCGTAGCGCATCAGGCAATTTAGCGTTTGTCATCGGTCTTCGCATCGCGCCTGACGGTGCCTCTCTACACAAGGAATTTCTCCTCATGCAAACCTTACAGCACTTCGATGACTACACTGCGCTCAGTGAACACGCCAGCGAACATTTGCTGACGTTAATCCGCAACACCCCCAATGCAGTCATCTGCCTCGCGACCGGCGCAACCCCCGTGCTTACCTACAGTTATCTGGTGGAAAAAATCCACCAGCAGCACGTTGATGCCAGCCAACTGACCTTCGTGAAGCTCGACGAATGGGTAGATCTGCCATTAACCGCGCCCGGCACCTGCGAAACCTTCCTTCAGCAACATATCGTGCAGCCGCTGGGGTTACGTGAAGACCAGCTCATCAGCTTTCGTTCCGAAGGGATAAACGAGACAGAGTGCGAGCGGGTAACGGATTTAATTGCGCGCAAAGGTGGTCTCGATTTGTGCGTTCTCGGATTGGGGAAAAACGGTCATCTGGGACTGAACGAACCGGGAGAAAGCCTGCAACCGGCCTGCCATATCAGCCAACTTGATGTGAAAACCCAGCAACATGAGATGTTAAAAACCGCTGGTCACCCCGTGACCCGGGGGATCACCTTAGGCTTGAAGGATATTCTCAATGCCCGCGAAGTTTTGCTACTGGTGACTGGCGAAGGAAAGCAGGATGCGACAGAACGTTTTCTCACAGCCACAGTCTCCACCACTATCCCCGCTTCGTTTTTATGGCTACATAACCATTTCACATGTTTGATTGATGGGATGCGTCATCGTTAACATCCCCCTAAGCCAGGCAAAAGCAAGTGGCCCCTGGGTTCTTCAAACGGGGCCCCGGAGATATATCACTCCCCTTGCTGCTCCAGCGCATACTTATACAGCGCGTTTTTCTTCACGCCGTGAATTTCTGCTGCCAGCGCCGCCGCTTTTTTCAGCGGCAGTTCTGCCTGCAACAGCGCCAGCGTGCGCAGCGCATCGGCGGGCAAATCATCCTCCTGTGCTTTATGCCCTTCGACAATCAGCACCATTTCACCTTTGCGGCGATTTTCATCTTCTTTTACCCACGCCAGCAGTTCGCCTACGGGCGCGCCGTGAATGTTTTCCCAGGTTTTGGTCAGTTCGCGAGCCAGCACTACGTAGCGCGATTCGCCCAGCACCGCGACAATATCTTCCAGGCTGTCTAACAGACGGTGGGTGGATTCATAAAAAATCAGCGTGCGCGGTTCCGTTTCAATGGCTTTTAGCGCATCACGGCGACCTTTTGATTTAGCAGGCAGGAAACCTTCATAACAAAAACGATCTGATGGCAAACCCGCGGCGCTTAATGCTGTAATGGCAGCACACGGCCCCGGTAGCGGCACCACACGAATATCCGCTTCACGGCAGGTGCGCACCAGATGGTAGCCAGGGTCGTTAATCAGCGGCGTTCCGGCATCGGACACCAGCGCAATGTTTTGCCCCTCTTGCAGTTTCGCCAGCAGTGTTTCTGCTTTCTGTTGTTCGTTATGGTCGTGCAAGGCGAACAATCGGGCGTTAATCCCAAAATGTTGCAGCAGTAAACCGGTATGACGCGTATCCTCGGCGGCAATCAGATCAACGGCCTGCAATACCTCCAGCGCACGCTGGGTGATATCTGCCAGATTGCCGATTGGCGTCGGTACAATGTAGAGCTGACCTTGAGAATTATCCGCCGATTGGTGTTGTTTCATTGTGTCGTCCGTATTGCCGATTTAATATTGAGCATTGCGTAAAAAAAATATCACTGGATACATTATGGTACCCTCAACATTTTCTCGTTTGAAAGCCGCGCGTTGTCTGCCTGTTGTTCTGGCAGCCCTGATTTTCGCCGGTTGTGGCACCCATACCCCCGATCAGTCCACTGCCTATATGCAGGGCACGGCGCAGGCTGATTCTGCCTTTTATCTGCAGCAGATGCAGCAAAGCTCTGATGATACCAGGATCAACTGGCAATTACTCGCCATTCGTGCACTGGTGAAAGAAGGTAAAACCGGGCAAGCGGTAGAATTATTTAACCAACTGCCGCAGGAACTGAACGATACCCAGCGTCGCGAGAAAACTCTGCTGGCAGTAGAAATTAAACTGGCACAGAAAGATTTTACTGGCGCGCAAACCTTGCTGGTTAAAATTACTCCGGCAGATTTAGAGCCAAACCAGCAGGCACGTTACTGGCAGGCAAAAATCGATGCCAGCCAGGGGCGTCCTTCCATTGATTTATTGCGCGCTTTAATTGCTCAGGAACCGCTGCTCGGGGCGAAAGAAAAACAGCAAAATATTGACACTACCTGGCAGGCGCTCTCCTCCATGACTCAGGAGCAGGCGAATACGCTGGTGATCAACGCCGACGAAAATATCCTGCAAGGCTGGCTGGATCTGCAACGCGTCTGGTTTGATAACCGCAACGATCCCGACATGATGAAGGCCGGCATTGCCGACTGGCAGAAACGTTACCCGAACAATCCGGGCGCGAAAATGCTGCCAACGCAGTTGGTAAACGTAAAAGCGTTTAAACCAGCGTCAACCAATAAAATCGCCCTGCTGTTGCCGTTGAATGGTCAGGCCGCGGTGTTTGGTCGCACTATTCAGCAAGGATTTGAAGCGGCGAAAAATATCGGTACTCAACCAGTAGCAGCGCAGGTAGCTGCCGCACCTGTCGCGGACGTCACAGAACAGCCCCAACCGCAAACCGTGGATGGCGTTGCCAGCCCGGCACAGGCCTCTGTTAGCGATCTGACGGGTGAAGAAACCGAGGCACAGCCGGTGCCTGTAAACACCCCAACTGCAACCACCGCAGCAGTAAGCGCACCAGCAAATCCGTCAGCAGAACTGAAAATCTACGATACTTCTTCACAACCGCTTAGCCAGATCCTCAACCAGGTACAGCAGGACGGCGCGAGTATTGTGGTCGGCCCGCTGCTGAAAAATAACGTTGAAGAGTTGCTGAAGAGCAACACCCCGCTGAACGTGCTGGCGCTTAACCAGCCGGAAAATATCGAAAACCGTGCCAACATCTGTTATTTCGCGCTGTCGCCGGAAGATGAAGCGCGCGATGCAGCACGTCATATTCGTGACCTGGGCAAACAAGCGCCGCTGGTGCTGATCCCGCGCAGTTCGCTGGGTGATCGCGTAGCAAATGCGTTTGCGCAAGAGTGGCAGAAACTGGGCGGCGGCACCGTTCTACAACAAAAATTCGGCTCTACCAGCGAATTACGCGCGGGTGTCAACGGCGGTTCAGGTATCGCTTTAACGGGGAGTCCGATTACCCCCAGAACGACAACCGATTCCGGCATGACCACAAACAACCCAACGCTGCAAACCACGCCAACCGATGACCAGTTCACCAATAATGGCGGTCGTGTCGATGCGGTATACATTGTGGCAACGCCAGGCGAAATCGCCTTCATCAAGCCGATGATTACCATGCGTAACGGCAGCCAGAGCGGCGCAACGCTGTACGCCAGCTCCCGCAGCGCACAAGGCTCCGCGGGTCCTGATTTCCGCCTGGAGATGGAAGGTTTACAGTACAGTGAAATCCCAATGCTGGCAGGGAGTAACCTGTCATTAATGCAGCAGGCACTCAGTGCTGTGAACAACGATTATTCGCTGGCGCGAATGTATGCAATGGGTGTCGATGCCTGGTCACTGGCGAATCATTTCTCGCAAATGCGCCAGGTTCAGGGGTTTGAAATCAACGGTAATACCGGAGGTCTGACGGCTAACCCGGATTGCGTGATTAACAGGAAGTTATCATGGCTACAGTACCAACAAGGTCAGGTAGTCCCCGCCAGTTAACCACTAAACAGACCGGCGATGCGTGGGAAAAACAAGCGCGTCGCTGGCTGGAAGGCAAAGGACTGCAGTTTGTCGCCGCCAACGTGAACGAGCGTGGCGGCGAGATCGATTTGATAATGCGTGAAGGCCAGACCACCGTTTTTGTCGAGGTGCGTTACCGCCGCTCTGCACTCTACGGCGGCGCAGCAGCCAGTGTGACCCGTAGCAAACAACACAAATTATTACAGACTGCCCGCTTGTGGCTCGCGCGCCATAATGGGAGTTTTGATACTGTGGATTGCCGGTTCGATGTGGTAGCCTTCACCGGGAATGATGTTGAGTGGATTAAGGATGCCTTTAATGACCACTCATAATTAAGGTTTAAGGATTAGCGTGCTAGAAAGAATAAAAGCTTGCTTCACTGAAAGCATTCAAACTCAAATTGCGGCGGCAGAGGCGCTTCCGGATGCCATCTCCCGTGCAGCCATGACGCTGGTTCAGTCTCTGCTTAATGGCAACAAAATCCTCTGTTGTGGTAATGGGACTTCCGCTGCCAACGCACAGCATTTTGCTGCCAGCATGATCAACCGTTTCGAAACGGAGCGGCCCAGCTTACCTGCCATTGCACTAAATACTGATAATGTTGTCTTAACGGCGATTGCCAATGATCGCTTGCATGATGAAGTATATGCAAAACAGGTACGGGCGCTGGGACATGCGGGAGATGTGCTGTTAGCCATTTCTACTCGCGGTAACAGCCGCGATATCGTTAAAGCTGTTGAAGCCGCCGTTACGCGTGATATGACTATTGTGGCATTAACCGGCTATGACGGCGGTGAACTTGCAGGGTTGTTAGGGCCGCAAGACGTGGAGATCCGTATTCCTTCGCATCGTAGTGCTCGCATTCAAGAAATGCACATGCTGACGGTAAATTGCCTGTGCGATCTGATCGATAACACGCTTTTCCCTCACCAGGATGATTAAGGAGAATACATGAAGGCATTATCGCCAATCGCAGTCCTTATTTCCGCACTGCTGTTGCAAGGTTGTGTTGCTGCTGCCGTAGTGGGTACAGCCGCTGTGGGTACTAAAGCAGCGACCGATCCGCGCAGTGTCGGCACCCAGGTGGACGATGGCACCCTGGAAGTGCGCGTTAACAGCGCATTGTCGAAAGATGAACAAATTAAGAAAGAAGCGCGCATTAATGTAACGGCCTATCAGGGCAAAGTGCTGCTGGTTGGGCAGTCACCAAACACCGAACTTTCGGCTCGAGCAAAACAGATTGCGATGGGCGTAGACGGTGCCAACGAAGTGTATAACGAGATTCGTCAGGGCCAACCAATTGGTCTGGGCGAAGCGTCGAATGATACGTGGATCACCACTAAAGTTCGCTCGCAGTTGCTGGCAAGCGACCTGGTGAAATCGTCTAACGTGAAAGTAACCACCGAAAACGGCGAAGTGTTCCTGATGGGGCTGGTGACTGAGCGTGAGGCGAAAGCGGCGGCAGATATTGCCAGCCGGGTGAGTGGTGTGAAACGTGTGACCACGGCATTTACGTTTATTAAATAACAGCTCTTTGTAAAGCCTGATGCGACGCTGCCGCGTCTTATCAGGCCTACAATGGCACAAACCACAGGTCGGATAAGGCACTTGCGCCGCATCCGACATGTTTTCCCTCGAATCAGAACAACAGCGCCAGACTGCCGACAATAACACCCGATACCGCCACCATCGCTCCCGTCAGCCATAATGCCTTCGCCGGAAACGCTTTGCGCATCATAACTAACGACGGCAAACTCACCGCCGGAAGGGTCATCAATAATGCCAGCGCCGGAGCGGTTCCCATCCCTGCCAGCATCATCGTCTGCACAATCGGAATTTCTGCCGCCGTGGGAATGACAAACAAGCATCCCGCTACCGCCATCGCTATCACCCACATCAGGCTATTATCGACAGCGCCATCAGCATGGGGGAACAGCCAGACGCGAGCAGCCCCCAACGCCAGCACTGCCAGGATATAAACCGGGATCGTACTCCAGAAAAGCGTCCACAGCGCCCTGCCCCAGCGGCTAAAAAATCTGCCCTGCACTTCTGGCATGTCGATTTCGACCGGTGCCTGCGTTTGCGGTGTCTCACGCACCCATTTTTGTACCAGTGTTGCAATCAGCAACACCATCACCAGACCCGCCACCAGGCGAATCGCCGCAAAACCCCAGCCGAGAACAAAGCCCATAAACACCAGCGTTGCTGGGTTTAACAACGGATTCCCCATCCAGAATGCCAGCGCCCCTCCCATCGACACTTGTTGGCGGCGCATCCCCGCCGCGACCGGTGCCGCACAGCAGGTACACATCATTCCAGGCAGTGAAAACAGCGTTCCCAGTAACGTCCCGCGAAAGCGCGATTGTCCAAGCGTGCGCAACAACCAGTCACGAGGGATCAATACCTGAATCAACGATCCGAGGAGCACACCCAGCACCGCCGCTTTCCATACTGCAAGAAAGTAGATCATCGCGTAATCCAACGCTGCCTGCCACGGATTGGCATCCGCCTGTGCGAGGATTGATTTACCGATGCTGTGGGTTTCGGCGGCGGTAAAGGCCTTACCGTAGTAGGGTTGCCACTTCACATACCAGAGTCCGGCAATGACAACGAGAAAGAAAAGCGCGGGTTTCCACCACTGAATGGGCGTTGCCGCCTGAGATGAAGACTGACCAGCCATAGCATTCCCCAGGAAAAAGTTATGATAATTGAGCGCGAGAATATTACGCTCACCATCAATTATTGGGAATAATTATTCAGCTCTTTTGCGTAATTCTGAAGAGCTTAAAATGGTCACGCCTTCATGCTCTGGCCGCATCGCTTCTGCCAGCATTACCCGCGCCACGTCTCGCGCATCAATGGATTTCCAGTTCCCTGGTAGCAAACGGAACAGTGGCGCAAAAAGGGGTTCGTTCATCCGCTGTTTGTTACGATCGCCCAGCAACATCGACGGGCGAGCGATGGTCAGTTTCGGCCAGTTCTGAGCAATTAACGCCTCTTCCATCTCCCCTTTGACGCGGTTATAAAAAAATGGTGAATGCGCGTTTGCCCCCATCGCACTGACCACCAGCATATGCTGCGCGCCCAGCCGCCGTCCGGTTAATGCCGTATCCACCACCAGCGTGTAATCAGCGTGAATAAATGCCTCTTTACTGCCCGCCTCCCGCCGCGTGGTGCCAAGGCAACAAAAAACAATGTCTATCGGATCGGTGACCTGCGCCAGCGCGTCGGTCAATTGTGGATCGTGTGGGTTATAGACTCCCGGCATATCTGCTAATGGGCGTCGCGTCGGCGCGGCAATAGCCTGTACTTTCGGTTCATTAATCAACATCCGCAGTAGATGCCCACCCACCAGCCCCGTTGCGCCTGTAATTAAAACCTGACTCATATTGCCTCCGGCCCTGTATATGTACTCATGTTTAACTATAGGTTACCGTTGCCAGACCAGTTTTTTCCCAAAGCCCAGCGTGTTGTCGGTGAATTTTATCTCATCGAGGCGGATTTCCCACACCGGTGCCGACAGCGTCCGGGCAACCGGGAAGCGGCGATTATAGGCCTGACGTGCGAGGTCACTTTCCTCACCTTCCAGTCTGCGGATCTCACCTTTAAACTGCACGCCACGAATTAATGCCACCGTTTTCGGCTGACCATTTACCGTTCCGGCAACCGGAGCCTGCGGCCCGCTCATCTGCGCATGGCGCGTTTTTTCTTCCGTCAAAATGTAAAATGCAACTTTCTGCGCATCAAAAAGATAAAAGGCATTGGCGCACCACAGCTCCCCGTCCTGCTGCACGCACCAGGTGACAACATGTTGTTTTGCCAGCCAACGGCTAATTGCGGTGAGTGTTTCCATTTCTGTTCTCTTTTATACTGTTGGCCAGACCTTAACATGTGACACAGACGATGACACCCTGGTTCCTTTACTTGATTCGTACCGCCGACAATAAGCTTTATACCGGGATCACCACGGACGTCGAACGCCGCTATCAGCAGCATCAAAGCGGTAAAGGGGCGAAAGCACTGCGCGGGAAAGGCAAACTGACATTGGCATTTTCCGCACCGGTTGGCGACCGTTCGCTGGCATTACGGGCGGAATATCGCGTCAAGCAACTGACCAAACGACAGAAAGAATGCCTGGTTGCGGAAGGCGCTGGGTTTGCAGAGTTATTAAGTAGCTTGCAAACCCCGGAGGTTAAAAGCGATTGAAGTGATCGTGGTACTCAACCAGCCCGGTTACACCATTCAGCGCGTCATCCGCTAAACGATGTACCAGGAAGGCACTTTCTGTGCCCGGCCAGCGGCAACGCAGATCGTGATGCGCCGCCAGTTCAAAGCCAAAACGGCTGTACATCGCCGGATCGCCCAGCGTTACCACTGCGGCATAGCCGAACTCATTAAGCGAATCCAGTCCTTCATAGACCAGTTGGCGTGCCAGCCCTTGCCCGCGATATTTTTCATCTACCGCCAGCGGAGCCATGCCAACCCATTGCAGGTCTTCGCCCTGCACATCTACCGGACTGAATGCCACATAGCCAATGACCTGGCCTTCGTCATCTGTCGCCACCAGTCCCAGCGTCAGAAAGCCATCTTCACGCAGATCGTGAACCAGCTTCGCTTCCGCATCGCTTTCGAATGAACGACGCAGCAGGGCATCAATACCCGGCGCATCAATGGGAATTTCTACTCGAATTAGCATGGTTCACCTACCGATGTCTGTTTGGTTTCAGGCGTGGTTTTCATCCCCGCCTCAACAAAATCCGCCAGTTGCAGCAGCATCATGCGTAAGGCTTTTGGCATTTGCTCCAGTTCAATGGCGTCCATCAGGTTTTTCACATACAGCCCCAGCTCCGTATCACCTTCAATCACTAGCCGACGCTGGAAGAAAAGTGTATCCGGATCCTGTTTACGCGCTGCGATCATCAGCAAATCGCTGGCGTCGGCACTAAAACTCACGTCTGCTTGCGCGTTCTGGCTAACGACCAGTTTGCCATTCACCACCGAGGTAAACCATTGCAGGTCAATATCACGCACATGAATACTTAACCAGCGGCCTTCAAGGAACTCCAGCTCGCCATCGTCCAGCGCCTGGCGGAATTGCCAGCTTAAGACTTGCTCAAGAACCTGGCGTTTTAGCGCAAATGGCGTCAGTTTTACCGGTACACTCAACAGAGATGGCCCCAAATGCACAATACGGGAACGCAGTTTATCCAACACGAGTTTTACTCCCTGTTTCAACAATCATCCTATTTTGCCATATCAGGAAAATAACATAGCGGTATAAATCAACAATTCCATATGAAATTGCTGCTACCACCAATACAACTTTAACTGCCTTAAATCAAAAATTGTCGCAGCAAGGTTAACTAAAATCCCAGTTCGTTAACATTTTTGCGTTTTGATAGCGCAACCTTCAGGAAAAATTATGGAGCTGCTCTGCCCTGCCGGAAATCTCCCGGCGCTTAAGGCGGCCATCGAAAACGGCGCAGATGCTGTTTATATCGGGCTAAAAGATGATACCAATGCCCGTCACTTCGCCGGCCTTAACTTTACCGAGAAAAAATTGCAGGAAGCGGTGAGTTTTGTCCATCAACATCGCCGCAAACTTCACATCGCGATTAATACTTTTGCGCACCCGGACGGCTACGCCCGCTGGCAACGTGCCGTGGATATGGCGGCACAACTGGGTGCCGACGCGCTGATCCTTGCCGATCTTGCCATGCTGGAGTACGCCGCCGAGCGTTACCCACATATTGAGCGTCACGTGTCGGTGCAGGCTTCAGCGACCAATGAAGAGGCAATTAACTTTTATCATCGCCATTTTGATGTCGCCCGCGTGGTGCTACCACGCGTACTGTCGATTCACCAGGTGAAACAACTGGCACGGGTCACGCCAGTTCCGCTGGAGGTCTTTGCTTTCGGCAGCCTGTGCATTATGTCGGAAGGACGTTGCTATCTGTCGTCGTATCTGACCGGTGAGTCGCCCAACACCGTGGGTGCGTGTTCTCCTGCCCGCTTCGTGCGCTGGCAACAAACGCCGCAGGGGCTGGAATCCCGCCTTAACGAGGTGCTGATCGACCGTTATCAGGACGGCGAAAACGCAGGTTATCCGACGCTGTGTAAAGGGCGTTATCTGGTGGACGGCGAGCGCTATCACGCACTGGAAGAACCAACCAGTCTCAATACCCTGGAACTGCTGCCTGAGCTAATGGCGGCGAATATTGCTTCGGTGAAAATCGAAGGCCGCCAGCGTAGCCCGGCGTATGTCAGCCAGGTGGCGAAAGTTTGGCGTCAGGCTATCGACCGTTGTAAGGCCGATCCGCAAAACTTCGTGCCACAAAACGCGTGGATGGAGACGCTCGGGTCGATGTCCGAAGGCACGCAAACCACCCTTGGCGCATATCACCGTAAATGGCAGTGAGAAAAGCAATGAAATATTCCTTAGGGCCAGTGCTGTGGTACTGGCCAAAAGAGACGCTGGAAGAATTTTATCAGCAGGCCGCCACCAGCAGCGCCGACGTGATTTATCTTGGTGAAGCGGTATGCAGCAAGCGTCGGGCAACGAAAGTTGGCGACTGGCTGGAGATGGCAAAATCGCTCGCCGGAAGTGGCAAGCAGATTGTGCTCTCCACGCTGGCGCTGGTACAGGCCTCTTCCGAGCTGGGCGAACTGAAACGCTATGTTGAGAACGGCGAGTTTCTGATTGAAGCCAGCGATCTCGGCGTGGTGAATATGTGCGCCGAACGCAAACTTCCGTTCGTCGCCGGGCATGCGCTGAACTGCTACAACGCAGTGACGCTGAAAATATTGCTCAAACAGGGCATGATGCGCTGGTGTATGCCGGTAGAACTTTCCCGCGACTGGCTGGTGAATCTGCTCAATCAGTGTGATGAACTGGGTATTCGCAACCAGTTTGAAGTGGAAGTCTTGAGCTACGGCCATCTGCCGCTGGCGTACTCAGCCCGCTGCTTCACCGCACGCTCGGAGGATCGCCCGAAAGATGAGTGCGAAACCTGCTGCATTAAATATCCGAACGGGCGCAACGTGCTGTCACAGGAAGATCAGCAGGTGTTTGTGCTCAACGGCATTCAGACCATGAGCGGCTATGTTTACAACCTCGGTAACGAGCTGGCGTCAATGCAGGGGCTGGTCGATGTGGTTCGCCTGTCACCGCAGGGCACAGACACTTTTGCTATGCTCGACGCCTTCCGCGCCAATGAAAATGGCGCTGCGCCGCTGCCGTTAACGGCTAATAGCGACTGCAACGGTTACTGGAAACGGCTGGCAGGGCTGGAACTGCAAGCGTAAGTAAATAGCTCACTTTGTTAACAACTTTAACTACTCTTTAATGCAGTATTAAAGATTAATCGGTAACAAAGTGAGCTGTTATGACTGATAAAACCATTCCGTTTTCGCTACTCGATCTGGCCCCCATCCCCGAAGGTTCAACGGCGCGAGAAGCGTTCTCCCACTCTCTGGACCTGGCTCGTCTGGCTGAAAAGCGCGGCTATCATCGCTACTGGCTGGCGGAACATCACAATATGACCGGCATTGCCAGTGCGGCGACATCGGTGTTGATTGGCTATCTGGCAGCGAATACCACCACGCTGCATCTGGGTTCCGGCGGCGTGATGTTACCTAACCATTCACCGTTGGTAATTGCAGAACAGTTCGGCACACTCAATACGCTCTATCCGGGTCGAATCGATTTGGGGCTGGGTCGTGCTCCAGGTAGCGATCAGCGGACAATGATGGCGCTGCGTCGCCATATGAGTGGTGATATTGATAATTTCCCCCGCGATGTTGCTGAGCTGGTGGACTGGTTTGACGCTCGTGATCCCAATCCACATGTACGCCCGGTGCCAGGCTATGGCGAGAAAATCCCGGTGTGGTTATTAGGCTCCAGCCTTTACAGCGCACAACTGGCGGCGCAGCTCGGCCTGCCGTTTGCCTTTGCCTCACACTTCGCGCCGGATATGCTGTTCCAGGCACTACAACTTTATCGCAGCAACTTCAAACCCTCCGCACGACTGGAGAAACCGTACGTAATGGTGTGTATCAATATCATCGCCGCTGATAGCAACCGCGACGCTGAATTCCTGTTTACCTCGATGCAGCAAGCCTTTGTGAAGCTACGCCGCGGTGAAACCGGGCAACTGCCACCACCGATTCAGAATATGGATCAGTTCTGGTCGCCGTCCGAGCAGTATGGCGTGCAGCAGGCGCTGAGTATGTCGCTGGTGGGCGATAAAGCGAAAGTGCGTCACGGTTTACAGTCGATCCTGCGCGAAACCGACGCTGATGAGATTATGGTTAACGGGCAGATTTTCGACCACCAGGCGCGGCTGCATTCGTTTGAACTGGCGATGGATGTGAAGGAAGATTTACTGGGATAGTGTGTTTTATTTTGTCGGATACGGCGGGAAGCCTTATCCGACCTGGCAACGCCGCCCTACGTAGACCTGATAACCGAAGCGCATCAGGCATTGTGCAGGCAGCAGAAATGTCGGATAAGGCACAGATGATTACTGATACACCGGCAGCAAATTAAAGCTCGATAAAATATGGATCAATGCATTGCCAATACCAAATAGCAGAATCAGAACGATCATCGGTTTGCCGCCCCAGACGCGGAATTTCGGGCTGCCAAAGCGTTTACGCGATGCGCGGGCCAGCAGAGCCGGAACAATTGCCGCCCAGATGGTAGCAGCTAAACCAGCATAACCAATGGCGTAGAGAAATCCGTTAGGGAACAGCAGGCCACCAACGACAGGTGGCGCAAAGGTCAACAGTGCCGTTTTAAAGCGCCCCAATGCCGAATCATCAAAGCCAAACAGATCCGCCAGATAATCGAACAGGCCCAGCGTTACGCCGAGGAACGAACTCGCTACCGCAAAGTTTGAGAACACTACCAGCAGCAGATCCAGACTACGACTGTTCAGCACACCGCTTAATGCCTGCACCAGCACATCAATATTTCCGCCCTTCTCTGCAATGCCAATAAACTCCGGACGCGGAATGTTGCCCATCGTCGCCAGCAACCAGATGGTATACAGCGCCAGCGCCATCAACGTACCGTACACCAGACATTTCACAATGGTTTTCGGGTCTTTGCCGTAATACTTCATCAGGCTTGGTACGTTGCCGTGATAACCAAACGACGCCAGACAGAACGGTAGTGTCATCAGCAGATACGGTGCATAAGACGCATTGCTTTCCGCAACGTTGAACAATGTCGCAGGCTGCACATGCCCCAGCAAGCTACCGAAGGTGAGGAAGAATGTAATAACTTTCGCTCCCAACACAATCGCCGTCATACGGCTGACTGCTTTGGTGCTCAACCACACCACAAACGCCACCAACAGTGCAAAACCAAAACCTGCCGCTCTGGCCGGAACATTCAGCGACATCTCCGCGAAGGTGTGATGCAAAATAGAACCGCTGGCAGAAATATAGGCGTAGGTCAGAATGTAGAGCACAAAGGCAATAGAGATACCGTTGACGACATTCCAGCCTTTGCCCAGCAAATCTTTGGTGATGGTATCAAAGCTCGAACCGATTCGATAATTCAGGTTAGCTTCCAAAATCATCAATCCGGAATGCAGCATACAAAACCAGGTGAAGATTAGCGCCGCCATTGACCAGAAAAACCACGCCCCGGACATGACCACGGGCAAGGAGAACATCCCTGCGCCAATAATGGTGCCGCCGATAATCACCACGCCGCCAAGCAGCGACGGTGACGTTTGGGTGGTGGTTAGTGTTGCCATAAGGGCTTCTCTCCAGTGAAAAATAGTGCGACTGCGTTGTTATGTGTTGCACTGTACCAGTACGCGAGTACAAAAGAAATAAAAAAAAGCCCCAATCGATATGATTAGGGCTGTATATATTATTTTACAGAATGTATTCGCTGATCAGCGCGAATTACGCATCGCCACCGAAACGACGACGACCGGTAGACTCTTCACGACGCGGTGCACGGCCTTCGCGACGTTCGCCACTGAAGCGACGACCATCACCACGACCACCTTCACGGCGTTCACCGCTGAAGTTGCGACCGCCTTCACGACGCTCGCCACCGACACCACGACCACCACCACGACGTTCAGTTTGCGGCTGTGCATCGCCCAGCAGTTGCATGTTCATCGGCTTGTTGAGGATGCGGGTACGCGTAAAGTGTTGCAGCACTTCACCCGGCATACCTTTCGGCAATTCGATGGTGGAGTGAGAAGCAAACAGCTTGATGTTACCGATGTAACGGCTGCTGATGTCACCTTCGTTAGCAATTGCGCCAACGATATGACGAACTTCAACGCCATCATCACGACCCACCTCAATGCGGTACAACTGCATATCGCCAACATCGCGACGTTCACGACGCGGACGATCTTCACGGTCACCACGCGGGCCACGGTCGTTACGATCGCGCGGACCACGATCATCACGGTCACGGAACTCACGTTTCGGACGCATCGGCGCATCTGGCGGCACGATCAGAGTACGTTCGCCCTGTGCCATTTTCAGCAGTGCGGCAGCCAGAGTTTCGAGATCCAGCTCTTCACCTTCTGCAGTCGGCTGAATTTTGCTCAGCAGTGCACGGTATTGATCCAGATCGCTGCTTTCCAGTTGCTGCTGTACTTTAGCAGCAAATTTTTCCAGACGGCGTTTGCCCAGCAGTTCTGCGTTCGGCAGTTCTACTTCTGGAATGGTCAGCTTCATAGTACGTTCAATGTTGCGCAGCAGACGACGCTCGCGGTTCTCAACGAACAGCAGCGCACGACCCGCACGACCCGCACGACCGGTACGACCGATACGGTGAACGTAAGACTCGGAATCCATCGGGATATCGTAGTTAACCACCAGGCTGATACGCTCAACGTCCAGGCCTCGGGCCGCAACGTCGGTCGCGATCAGGATATCCAGACGACCATCTTTCAGACGTTCCAGAGTCTGCTCACGCAGTGCCTGGTTCATGTCACCGTTCAGGGCAGCACTATTGTAACCGCTGCGCTCAAGGGCTTCAGCCACTTCCAGAGTCGCGTTTTTGGTACGAACGAAGATAATCGCCGCATCAAAATCTTCCGCTTCCAGGAAACGTACCAGCGCTTCGTTTTTGCGCATACCCCAGACAGTCCAGTAGCTCTGGCTGATGTCAGGGCGGGTAGTCACGCTGGACTGAATGCGCACTTCCTGCGGCTCTTTCATAAAGCGGCGGGTAATGCGACGAATCGCTTCCGGCATGGTTGCAGAGAACAGAGCGGTCTGATGACCTTCCGGGATCTGCGCCATAATGGTTTCAACGTCTTCGATGAAGCCCATGCGCAGCATTTCGTCAGCTTCATCCAGAACCAGACCGCTCAGTTTAGAGAGATCCAGAGTGCCACGTTTCAGGTGGTCCAGCAGACGGCCCGGAGTACCGACAACGATCTGCGGCCCCTGACGCAGGGCACGTAATTGCACGTCATAACGCTGGCCGCCGTAAAGGGCAACCACGTTTACGCCGCGCATGTGTTTAGAGAAATCCGTCATTGCTTCAGCAACCTGTACCGCCAGTTCGCGGGTCGGTGCCAACACCAGAATCTGTGGTGCTTTCAGCTCAGGATCAAGATTTTGCAGCAGAGGTAAAGAGAATGCTGCAGTTTTTCCGCTCCCCGTCTGGGCCATACCCAGAACGTCGCGGCCATTCAGCAGATGTGGGATACACTCTGCCTGAATTGGAGATGGTTTTTCGTAACCCAGATCGTTAAGGGCTTCAAGGATAGGAGCCTTCAGGCCCAGATCTGCAAAAGTGGTTTCGAATTCAGCCATGTAGTACGTGTGCCTCAAAATTAATGGCGGCCAGTCTACATAACTCATCATGAAATTGATCAGCAATTTTCATTGAAAAGTGTGAACCGGCTCAAAGTAGGTGTATTAACGAACAACAACGCCCTCACCCGTTAAGGTGATGGCAATCAAATAAGATTACGGGCTGATGTGTACGTCAGCTATTGCTGGTCCGATTCTGCCAGGTCATCTTGGTCCTGGCCCAGGAGCGATAATTCCAACAATGCGTATCGGTGCTCAACAAAGTTATGAACGTTGTTGGCAACCGCCAGTTTGAACAGTGCCGTGGCGCTGTCCAAATCCCCCAGACTTAGGTAGTACTTACCTAAATAGAAGTTGGTTTCACTGAGATGCTCAGCGAGCGAGGTGTTATCCGTTGCGTCCGCCTTGAGCCTTTCCATTAACGTTTGTTCGCTAATGTTGCCCAGGTAGAACTCGACAATGTTCCATCCCCACTGTTCCTTGTCCGATTTTTCGAAGTGCTGTTTCAACACTTCTTTAGCCTGCTTCTCATCGAGCTTCTGCTCAGCGAGATAAAGCCACAGACTACGGAAAGGATCATTGGGATCGTCTTGATAAAACGCCAGCAGATCATCTTGCGCTAACTTGTCACGACCGCCGTAATATAATGCGATCCCGCGATTCAAGTGCGCGTAGTTGTAAGTTGGATCAAGCTCAAGTACAGAATCAAACGCTTCATAGGCAGCATCAAAATTGCCTGCCTGCGTTAAATATATGCCTAAGTAATTGAATACTTCAGGCATATCCGGTCGGATTGCCAGCGCTTGCGAAAAATCGTTACGCGCTAATGCCCTCAGACCGAGACTATCATACAACACTCCGCGCTCATATAAAAGCTGCGCGCGTTCGTCATCGGTTAAAGCCCGACTGGCAAGGATCTGTTCCATACGTGCCAGAATCACTTCCTGCTGTAAAGTCGGTTGCAATGGTACTGCGAGGACTTCACTTTTACGCCAGGAAGTATTACTGCATCCTGCAAGCGTAAGTGCTGTCGCAACGAAACACCAGCGCAAAAAAGGCTTCATTTCCCACTCCCGAAGACCACGGTTGAATGAACGTCCTGTTCCCGGTTGCTAACAAGGCGTCCTGCCCGGTTAAAAGCCCCCCGTCAACGCGGAGGGCAAATGGCAACCTTACTCGCCCTGTTCAGCAGCCGGAGCTTCCGGTGCTACAGCAGGTTGAGACTGCTCAGTCGCTTCTTTAATGCTCAGACGGATACGGCCCTGGCGATCAACTTCCAGAACTTTTACCGGAACTTCCTGACCCATCTGCAGGTAATCAGTCACTTTCTCAACACGCTTGTCAGCGATTTGAGAGATGTGTACCAGACCTTCTTTACCGCCGCCGATGGCAACAAATGCGCCAAAGTCAACGATACGGGTCACTTTACCATTGTAGACGCGACCCACTTCGATTTCTGCAGTGATCTCTTCGATACGACGAATAGCGTGTTTTGCTTTCTCGCCGTCGGTCGCGGCGATCTTCACAGTACCGTCATCTTCGATTTCGATAGTGGTGCCGGTTTCTTCAGTCAGAGCACGGATTACAGAACCGCCTTTACCGATAACGTCTTTAATCTTGTCCGGGTTAATCTTAATGGTATGGATACGCGGAGCGAACTCAGAGATATCGCCACGCGGCGCGTTGATCGCCTGTTCCATTACGCCCAGGATGTGCAGACGCGCACCTTTAGCCTGGTTCAGCGCAACCTGCATGATCTCTTTGGTAATACCTTCAATTTTGATATCCATCTGCAGTGCAGAGATACCGTCACGGGAACCCGCAACTTTGAAGTCCATATCGCCCAGGTGGTCTTCGTCACCCAGAATGTCAGACAGTACAACGTAGTTGTCGCCTTCTTTCACCAGCCCCATTGCGATACCCGCAACAGCGGCTTTGATTGGCACACCTGCGTCCATCAGCGCCAGAGACGCACCGCACACAGAAGCCATAGAAGAAGAACCGTTGGATTCGGTGATTTCAGACACAACACGTACGGTGTACGGGAATTTGTCCATATCCGGCATTACTGCCAGCACGCCGCGCTTCGCCAAACGACCGTGACCAATTTCACGACGCTTCGGAGAACCGACCATGCCGGTTTCGCCTACGGAGTACGGAGGGAAGTTGTAGTGGAACAGGAAGGTGTCAGTACGTTCGCCCATCAGTTCATCAAGAACCTGTGCGTCACGTGCAGTACCCAGTGTTGCGGTAACCAGCGCCTGAGTTTCACCACGGGTAAACAGCGCAGAACCGTGAGTACGCGGCAGCACGCCTGTGCGCACATCCAGACCACGGATCATATCTTTTTCACGACCGTCGATACGCGGTTCGCCTGCCAGTACGCGGCTACGAACAACGTTTTTCTCGATAGCGTGCAGAATTTCACCCAGTTCGTTTTCGTCCAGGGTTTCGTCTTCAGCAAGCAGCGTAGCGATGGTTTCAGATTTGATGACATCAACCTGTGCATAACGCTCTTGTTTGTCGGTGATGCGGTAAGCATCGCTCAGGCGAGCTTCAGCCAGTGCAGCAACGCGCGCGTTCAGCGCTTCGTTTACTGGCTCCGGCTGCCAGTCCCAACGCGGTTTACCGGCTTCTTTCACCAGTTCATTGATGTTCTGAATAACAACCTGCTGCTGTTCATGACCGAACACCACTGCGCCCAACATGACGTCTTCGCTCAGCAGTTCTGCTTCAGATTCAACCATCAGCACAGCGGCTTCAGTACCGGCAACAACCAGATCCAGTTTGCTCTCTTTCAGCTCATCCTGAGTTGGGTTCAGTACATACTGGTCATTGATGTAACCCACGCGAGCAGCACCAATCGGACCATTGAACGGGATACCAGACAGAGACAGTGCTGCGGAAGCACCAATCATCGCAACGATATCCGGGTTAACCTGCGGGTTAACAGAAACCACGGTGGCGATAACCTGAACTTCGTTGACGAAGCCTTCCGGGAACAGCGGGCGAATCGGGCGGTCAATCAGACGCGCGATCAGGGTTTCGCCTTCGCTTGGACGGCCTTCACGACGGAAGAAGCTACCCGGGATACGACCAGCAGCGTAGGTACGCTCCTGATAGTTAACGGTCAGAGGGAAGAAGTCCTGACCTGGTTTGGCTTTTTTCTGGCCAACAACGGTAACGAATACCGCGGTGTCATCCATGCTAACCATAACTGCGGCAGTGGCTTGACGCGCCATCATGCCAGTTTCCAGTGTAACGGTATGTTGGCCGTACTGGAATTTACGAACGATCGGATTAAGCAATGTAATATCCTTTCTCTTTCTTAGACAGCACCTTAACGGCACTGGTGTTAATACCCGATCTTCTGCGCATCCTCGCGACTAATGACAACCCTAACCCAGCCTGATGTGGGTAAAGCCTCTCATTAGCCGCGCGAACCTCTGCAACGGAAGATCATTCATAGCAACAATACATTAGTTTCCAGTGAATTGCTGCCATCAGCTTGAAAAAAGGGGCCACTCAGGCCCCCTTTTCTGAAACTCGCAAGAATTAGCGACGCAGACCCAGGCGCTCGATGAGCTGGGTGTAACGTGCTACGTCTTTACGTTTCAGGTAGTCGAGCAGTTTACGACGCTGAGAAACCATGCGCAGCAGACCACGACGGCTGTGGTGATCTTTTTTGTGCTCTGCAAAGTGGCCCTGCAGGTGGTTAATCTGTGCAGTCAGCAGTGCTACCTGAACTTCGGTAGAACCGGTGTCGTTTGCACCACGACCAAACTCAGAAACGATTTTAGCTGTTGCTTCAGTACTTAGAGACATTTTAAAACTCCAAAGTATATAGAATGAAAGGACGCCGATCTCTAATTCAGCGATCCCAGTGTACGTTACGTAAAGTGTTAAACAATTTACGCGACGTTAAGCGGCAGTATTCTACTCGTAGCGACCTGTTATCGCAAGATGGATAGCATTACGCCGGGTATTCAACCACCAGGCGACGAGGCGCAACGCGGCCTTCATCGTCAATTTCGCCCATACCGATAAACTTACCGTTTTCACCTTCTGTAACACGAACCAGCCCTTCCAGTGGCGCACCGGATGTACGAACCGGGTTACCATTTTTGAAGTAAACAGAAGACGTTAGCGGAAGATTCACCACCGGGTAGTCCGAAGCTGGACTGTCCATTGGCATCAGTAATGGATCAAGTAATTGTGCCGCCGAAATACCCTGCTGTTCGGCTTGCTCGACAAGTTCACGCAGATGTTCCAGAGTCACCATTCGTTCAACCGGATATTTGCTTACAGCCAGACGGCGCAGATAAATCACATGCGCGCCACAGCCAAGTTTTTCACCCAGGTCATCAATGATGGTGCGGATATAGGTGCCTTTTGAGCAATGAATTTCCAGCTCCAGTTCATTGCCTTCGTGACGAATAAACAGCAACTCATAAACGGTAATCGGTCGTGCTTCACGAGGCACTTCAATGCCCTGACGCGCGTACTCGTACAGTTTTTTACCCTGATATTTCAGCGCAGAATACATCGAAGGGATTTGTTCAATATCGCCACGGAATGAATCGAGTGCCGCCGCCAGTTGCTCTGCACTAAAGGTTACCGGGCGCTCCTCAACGATTTGTCCGTCTGCGTCAGAAGTATCAGTACGCTGTCCAAGACGCGCAATCACCCGATAACGTTTATCAGAGTCCAGCAGGTACTGGGAAAACTTCGTCGCTTCCCCGAGACAAATCGGCAACATGCCGGTCGCCAGCGGGTCCAGCGCGCCGGTATGTCCAGCACGATTGGCGTTATAAATGCGTTTCACTTTTTGCAGCGCATCGTTGCTGGACATACCCTGCGGTTTATCCAGCAACAAAACGCCGTTAATGTCGCGGCCGCGACGACGAGGACGACTCATTAGTCCTCCTTGCTGTCGTCCGGATTAACACGACGTTCTTCGTCATGCTTAACCACACTGGTCACCAGGTTTGACATACGCATCCCTTCAACCAGTGAGTTGTCGTAGAAGAAGGTCAGTTCCGGCACGATACGCAGGCGCATCGCTTTACCAAGCAGGCTGCGGATAAAGCCGGAGGCTTCCTGCAACGCTTTGATGCCCGCTTTTACCGCATCTTCATCTTTGTCGTTGAGGAAAGTTACATACACTTTGGCATAGGCCAGGTCACGAGACATCTCGACACCGGAAACGGTGGTCATCATGCCCAGACGAGGATCTTTAATTTCGCGTTGCAGGATGAGAGCGATCTCTTTTTGCATTTCCTGCGCTACGCGCTGCGGGCGACCAAATTCTTTCGCCATAATAAATTCTCCTGACAAAAAAGGGGCCATAAGCCCCTTTTTAAAATTAATTTCAGGTGGAAGGGCTGTTCACGTAGGCCTGATAAGACGCACGAGCGTCGCGTCAGGCAACGGCTGCCGGATGCGGCGCAAACGCCTTATCCGGCCTACACCCAATCAACCTTAGGCAATCGTACGCTGAATCTCGATGATTTCGAACACTTCGATCACATCGCCAGTGCGCACGTCGTTGTAGTTCTTAACGCCGATACCACACTCCATACCGTTACGGACTTCGTTAACGTCATCTTTGAAGCGGCGCAGGGACTCCAGCTCGCCTTCGTAGATAACCACGTTGTCGCGCAGAACGCGGATCGGGTTGTGACGTTTAACCACACCTTCGGTAACCATACAACCTGCGATGGCACCAAATTTCGGTGATTTGAACACATCGCGAACTTCCGCCAGACCGATGATCTGTTGTTTCAGTTCCGGAGAGAGCATACCGCTCATCGCCGCTTTCACTTCATCGATCAGGTTATAGATGACGGAGTAGTAACGCAGATCCAGGCTTTCAGCCTCAATCACTTTACGCGCAGAGGCATCAGCACGGACGTTGAAGCCAACCAGAATCGCGTTGGATGCAGCCGCCAGGGTCGCGTCGGTTTCGGTGATACCACCTACACCAGAACCGATGATCTTCACTTTTACTTCGTCAGTAGACAGTTTCAGCAAGGAGTCGGAAATCGCTTCTACAGAACCCTGTACGTCAGCCTTCAGAACGATGTTCACTTCATGAACTTCGCCTTCAGTCATGTTGGCGAACATGTTCTCCAGTTTAGATTTCTGCTGACGCGCCAGTTTAACTTCACGGAATTTGCCCTGACGATACAGTGCAACTTCACGTGCTTTCTTCTCGTCACGTACAACGGTAACTTCATCACCCGCTGCCGGAACACCGGACAAGCCGAGGATTTCCACCGGAATGGACGGACCTGCTTCCAGTACTTCCTGACCCAGTTCGTTACGCATTGCACGAACACGACCGTATTCGAAGCCACACAGAACGATGTCACCCTTGTGCAGAGTACCTTCACGTACCAGTACAGTTGCAACCGGACCACGACCTTTATCGAGGAAAGATTCGATGACCGCACCGCTCGCCATCCCGTTACGTACGGCTTTCAGTTCCAGGACTTCGGCCTGCAGCAGGATCGCATCCAGCAGTTCGTCGATACCCGTACCCGCTTTTGCAGATACGTGTACGAACTGGCTTTCACCGCCCCACTCTTCCGGCAGGATGCCGTACTGAGACAGTTCGTTTTTAACGCGATCCGGATCGGCTTCTGGCTTATCGATTTTGTTCACTGCAACCACCACAGGCACACCTGCCGCTTTCGCGTGCTGGATTGCTTCGATGGTCTGCGGCATTACGCCGTCATCTGCAGCAACAACCAGAACTACGATGTCAGTTGCCTGCGCACCACGTGCACGCATTGAAGTAAACGCGGCGTGCCCCGGGGTGTCCAGGAAGGTGATCATGCCGTTTTCAGTTTCAACGTGGTATGCACCGATGTGCTGGGTAATGCCACCCGCTTCACCAGAAGCCACTTTCGTTGAACGAATATAGTCCAGCAGAGAAGTTTTACCGTGGTCAACGTGTCCCATGATGGTCACAACCGGTGCACGCGGTTCAGCCGCAGCACCTGTATCACGGTCACTCATTACCGCTTCTTCCAGTTCGTTTTCACGACGCAGGATAACTTTGTGGCCCATCTCTTCGGCAACTAACTGTGCGGTTTCCTGGTCAATGACCTGGTTGATGGTTGCCATTGCACCCAGCTTCATCATCGCTTTGATGACCTGAGAGCCTTTAACCGCCATCTTGTTAGCCAGTTCGCCAACAGTGATGGTTTCACCAATCACGACGTCACGGTTAACAGCCTGAGCTGGTTTCTGGAAGCTCTGCTGCAGCGAAGAACCTTTACGTTTTCCGCCTTTACCACCACGTACTGCTGCGCGCGCTTCTTCGCGATCAGCTTTAGATTCAGAATGTTTATTGCCTTTCTTCGGACGTGCTGCTTTCGCGTTACGGCCACGGCCACGACCGCCTTCGACTTCACGATCGCTTTCGTCTTCTGCCTGGCGAGCATGTTGAGAGGTGGTAACGTGATAATCACTGGAATCTTCAGTCGGTTCCGCGTTATCAGTCCATTTGTTTTCTTCCGCCATACGACGTGCTTCTTCAGCAACGCGACGTGCTTCTTCTTCGAGTTTACGACGTGCTTCTTCTTCAGCTTTGCGCTTAAGCTCTGCAGCTTCCTGCTCACGGCGGGCTTTTTCAGCCTGGGCGGTTTTAGTCATATCGTCTTGTTGATTGCTCACTTTGTCTTTTTCCGCAGCTTCACGTTTTGCTTGTTCAGCGATTTCACGTTTCGCTTGTTCTGCGGCCTCACGTTCAGCTTTTTGTTGCGCCTCGCGTTTGGCCGATTCTTCTGCCTCACGACGGGCTTGCTCTTCCGCTTCACGCTGCGCTTGCTCTTCCGCTTCACGCTGCGCTTGCTCTTCCGCTGCAAGGCGTTCAGCCTCTTGCGGATCGCGTTTCACAAAGGTGCGTTTCTTGCGGACTTCGATTTGTACCGATTTACTTTTTCCACCGGTACCAGGAATGTTAAGGGTGCTACGTGTTTTACGTTGCAGCGTTAATTTGTCCGGCCCTGAATTTTTCTGATTCAGGTGGTCAATTAAAGCCTGTTTCTCTTGTGCGGTCACAGAGTCGTCAGCAGACTTCCGGATACCTGCATCAGCAAATTGCTGTACCAGGCGTTCCACGGAGGTCTGTCGCTCTGCGGCCAGCGTTTTAATCGTCACATCTGTCATGCTGTTCCTTCCTGCTACAGTTTATTACGCTTCGTCACCGAACCAGCAAATATTACGGGCAGCCATAATCAGTGCTCCGGCTTTTTCGTCGGTCAACCCTTCGATATCAGCCAGATCATCAATGCCCTGTTCGGCGAGATCTTCCAGCGTACAAACGCCACGGGCGGCCAGTTTGAATGCTAAATCACGATCCATCCCTTCAAGATTCAGCAGATCGTCAGCCGGTTTGTTATCACCGAGGCTTTCTTCCTGGGCCTGTGCAATGGTGGCCAGTGCATTTTTAGCACGCTCGCGCAGTGCTTCAACAGTCGGCTCATCAAGGCCTTCAATTTCCAGCAGCTCTTTCATCGGCACGTAGGCCAGTTCTTCCAGAGTCGAGAAGCCTTCTTCTACCAGGACAGTGGCGAAGTCTTCGTCAATGTCGAGATAACGGGTGAAGGTGTCGATCGCTGCGTGCGCTTCCGCCTGATGTTTAGCTTGCAGGTCGTCAACGGTCATTACGTTAAGTTCCCAACCACTCAACTGCGAAGCCAGACGCACGTTCTGACCATTACGCCCAATCGCCTGCGCCAGGTTACCGGCTTCAACAGCGATATCCATGGTGTGTTTATCTTCATCCACTACGATAGAAGCAACGTCTGCCGGTGCCATCGCGTTAATAACGAATTGCGCCGGATTATCATCCCACAGGACGATATCGATACGCTCGCCGCCAAGCTCAGTGGAAACAGCCTGAACACGTGCACCACGCATACCCACGCAAGCACCTACCGGATCGATACGTTTATCGTTGGTTTTCACCGCGATTTTCGCACGAGATCCCGGATCGCGAGCCGCTGCTTTAATTTCAATAACTTCTTCGCCAATTTCCGGCACTTCAATGCGGAACAGTTCGATCAGCATTTCTGGCTTGGAACGGGTAACGAAAAGTTGCGCACCACGCGCTTCCGGGCGAACAGAATAGAGCACGCCACGAACGCGGTCACCTGGGCGGAAGTTCTCACGCGGCAGCATATCTTCACGCAGGATCACAGCTTCAGCATTGTTGCCCAGATCCAGAGAGATATTATCGCGGTTTACTTTTTTCACCACGCCGGTGATGATTTCACCTTCGTGTTCACGGAACTGATCAACAACCATCGCACGTTCGGCTTCACGAACTTTCTGCACGATAACCTGCTTTGCCGTCTGGGTCGTAATACGGTCAAAGGTGACAGACTCAATCTGATCTTCAACGTAATCGCCCAAGTTCAGGCTTTCATCTTCATAACGCGCGGCTTCAAGGGTGATTTCTTTAGTTGGCTGAGTGACTTCATCAACAATCAGCCAACGACGGAAGGTGTCAAAATCACCGCTTTTGCGATCGATCTGTACGCGGACGTCGATCTCTTGTTCATATTTTTTCTTGGTTGCTGTAGCCAGCGCGCTTTCCAACGCTTCGAAAATTTTCTCGCGAGGCAGCGCCTTTTCATTGGAGACGGCTTCAACTACAGCCAAAATTTCTTTGTTCATCGCGGGGTTTTCACCTCATCCAGACTATTAAAAGTGGGGAACCAGGTTCGCCTTCTGGATATTACTCAGCGCGAACACTTCATCTTTACCTTCGACGGTAACTGTGATCATTTCACCGTCTACCGCTTTGATAACGCCCTGCCATTTACGACGGTTTTGTACCGCCATACGGAGTACCAGAGTGACCTCTTCTCCGACAAAACGGGCGTAGTGTTCAGCCGTGAACAGTGGGCGATCGAGACCCGGTGAGGAGACTTCCAGGTTATAAGCAACGGTGATGGGATCTTCAACATCCAACACAGCACTTACCTGGTGGCTCACATCAGCACAATCATCAACATTGATGCCATCTTCACTATCAATATAGATGCGCAGTGTGGATGTGCGGCCGCGAATAAACTCGATGCCAACCAGTTCAAAACCCAGGGCCTCAACTGGCGCAGTAATCATCTCTGTTAATTTTTGCTCTAATGTGGACAAGCCCACCCCCAAGACATAAAAAAAGGGCCTAAAGCCCAGTTATTCTGTAGTCAGATAACAAAAAACCCCGATAAATCGGGGCTTTATATAACTGAACCCTATAACCGCAAATGCGGTCTGGAGCACTTTCCAGAAGGATTTTTTCAAATCCCACTACGAAGGCCGAAGTCTTCACAGTATATTTGAAAAAGAACTCTAAGGGAAAGTGGTTGCGGGGGCCGGATTTGAACCGACGACCTTCGGGTTATGAGCCCGACGAGCTACCAGGCTGCTCCACCCCGCG
>NZ_PTSR01000024.1:0-62343 GCF_002965345.1 Escherichia sp. MOD1-EC5950 | reverse complement strand
CCTGGGGAAGGTCAGGCTGCACATGCTGTGCCAAATCTAATCCAAAACCATACTAAACGAATTTCAAGATACAAGGGGAGTGGAAAAGCAATACACTGTATCTGGAACGTGGATTTTCTCAAATTCTCGGCACGCTGCGTATTGGTGATATGTACACGTCAGCCGATATATTTGATTCCGTTCGCTTCAGCGGAGTTCGGTTATTTCGTGATATGCAGATGTTGCCAAACTCGAAGCAAAATTTTACCCCGCGGGTACAGGGGATTGCCCAGAGTAACGCGCTGGTAACTATTGAACAGAACGGTTTTGTCGTTTATCAGAAAGAGGTTCCACCAGGCCCGTTTTCGATTAGTGATTTGCAGTTAGCGGGCGGAGGTGCGGATCTTGATGTGAGTGTTAAGGAAGCCGATGGTTCAGTTACTACATATCTGGTGCCTTATGCGGCAGTACCTAATATGCTGCAACCCGGCGTGTCGAAATATGATTTTGCAGCGGGCCGTAGTCATATTGAAGGTTCGAGCAAGCAAAGTGATTTTGTCCAGGCAGGTTATCAGTATGGTTTTAATAACTTATTGACGCTGTATGGCGGCACGATGATTGCTAATAATTACTACGCGTTTACCCTGGGAACAGGTTGGAACACGCGCATTGGCGCAATTTCAGTCGACGCAACTAAATCGCACAGTAAGCAAGACAATGGTGATGTGTTTGACGGGCAAAGTTATCAAATTGCTTATAACAAATTTTTGAGCCAAACATCGACACGTTTTGGTCTGGCGGCCTGGCGTTATTCGTCGCGTGATTACCGGACGTTTAACGATTATGTGTGGGCAAATAATAAAGATAATTATCGTCGTGATAAAAACGATGTCTATGATATTGCCGATTATTACCAGAATGATTTTGGTCGCAAAAATAGCTTTTCCGCCAATATGAGTCAGTCAATGCCAGAAGGCTGGGGATCTGTGTCATTAAGTACTTTATGGCGGGATTACTGGGGGCGTAGCGGCAGCAGTAAAGATTATCAGTTGAGTTATTCCAATAATTTGCAACGGATAAGCTATACCCTCGCGGCAAGTCAGGCATATGACGAGAATCATCATGAAGAGAAACGCTTTAATATTTTTATATCGATACCCTTTGACTGGGGAGATGACGTTACGACGCCTCGTCGGCAAATATATATGTCTAACTCAACGACGTTTGATGATCAGGGTTTTGCCTCAAATAATACGGGATTATCAGGAACAGTAGGGAGTCGAGATCAGTTCAATTATGGTGTCAACCTGAGTCATCAACATCAGGGAAATGAAACGACAGCAGGGGCGAATTTAACCTGGAACGCGCCTGTGGCGACAGTGAATGGCAGTTATAGTCAGTCGAGTAATTATCGGCAGGCTGGAGCCAGTGTTTCAGGGGGCATTGTCGCCTGGTCGGGTGGCGTTAATCTGGCGAATCGTCTTTCTGAAACTTTTGCCGTGATGCATGCGCCGGGAATTAAAGATGCTTATGTGAATGGGCAAAAATATCGCACCACGAACCGTAATGGTGTCGTGATATATGACGGAATAACTCCTCATCGGGAAAATCACCTGATGCTGGATGTATCGCAAAGTGACAGTGAAACAGAATTACGCGGTAACCGTAAAATTGCCGCCCCTTATCGCGGCGCGGTCGTTCTGGTCAATTTCGACACCGATCAACGCAAACCCTGGTTTATAAAAGCATTAAGAGTGGATGGGCAACCGTTAACATTTGGCTACGAAGTCAATGATATCCACGGTCATAATATTGGCGTTGTCGGCCAGGGAAGTCAGCTTTTTATTCGCACCAATGAAATACCACCAGCGGTTAATGTGGCAATTGATAAGCAACAAGGGCTTTCATGCACAATCACCTTCGGTAAAGAGATTGATGAAAGTAAAAATTATATCTGTCGGTGAGAGGTGGAATATGATTTTCAGAAATGGAATGTTACTAATTTTTATTTTATGGGCTAATTTTACCTGGGCTGGATGTCGTACCACTGCATCATTAAATATTACTGATAGTATTAATGTGGGGGAGATTTTAGCGAATGAGGTTTCCTTTAGTAAAAGTGTCGTGTTTACGGGGATATCTTGTGATACGAGCACGGATAAAATAGTCTATAAAAATATCCAAAGTGATTGGGTTGAAGTTGGACCTTTTGGTAATGGCGAAAAGTTAAAGGTTAAAATAGAGTCTTTAGGTAAAACCAGTGACACGATTGGGAAATCCAGCAATGCGCAGGCAGTATTACCCTATGTGGTTAAAATATCCAAAGGTACACCTGATTTTACTGGAGAAAGAAAACCTACCTGGTTTATTTCAGATACTGTGATTGCAAATATTGGCGGTGAGTCATCTTCATCCATTGACTTTTGGTTGGGCATTTGTAAGACATTGAAGATTAACTGGTGTGTAAGTTATCTCACCAGTAAACTGGCGGGGGATACATTTACGCTTGGGTTAAGTATTTCCTATTATCCTAAAAATACGACCTGTAAGCCTGAAAACACAATAATAAAAGTAGATGATATTGCCTTGTCCCAACTCAGAAGTCAGGGAAAGATTACGGCGAACAGTAAGGAAGGAATAATTACGTTGAAGTGTGATAATCTTTTCGGCGGCACAAAACAAGCATCGCGGAATATGGTCGTATATCTTTCCAGCAGTGACTTAGTTACAGGAAGCAATACAATTTTGCGTGGCAACATAGATAATGGTGTAGGATTTGTTTTGGATCTAAAAGAACCACCAAAAGGGACTGAAGCAGCCATCAAAATTTCTGCTAGCGGCGATCAGGGCGCGGCGACATCATTATGGAAAACAGATAAACCCGGAGCTCCTTTAAATAGTAATATTATTAATATACCTGTCCTGGCCAGTTACTATGTATACGATAAAAATAAAGTTAAATCGGGTGCACTTGAGGTAACTGCACTGATCAACGTGAAATACGACTAATAACAAACAAGACGAGCAAGTGGCTAATAATAAAAAATAATAAGGTGTCTGCATTTCCCCCTCTCTCCGAGGGGGCTTTTTTTAGCGATGATAAAAAATCTCACCGTCGTAGGCTTTAATGATTTTTCCGTCGGTATCATTGATCAGCACATATGCACCGCCCATATAGGTCCAGTGGGTTCCAGCGTCAGGTGCGGGCAAGTTACGCAACTGCCACTGCTTAATGTTGTACTCATCGGTACGGTACATTTCTGGTACGGTGTCACCTGGTTTGAAATGCTTGAAGTCAGCAATGAAACTGCTTAACTCATACTTCGAAATTCCCGAGGCATTGGTCGAACCCGCGGTGGCTGGTGCGGCCCATGCTGCGCTGGTTACCAGCAAAAGCGCACCCAGCAACATCTTATTTTTTATGGTCATATACTCTCCACTTTGGGGATCAGTAAAATCAGTCGCATATCTTTCCTGCCATACAATATAACCGACAAGAGATATTTTGTTAGTGATCCCATGATTTCGTAAAAAGTGTAAATGAAAGGATGCAGCAAAAGCATCCTCATTGAGCGAGAAGTGAGCGGAATAAGCTGATTTAAGAATCATCCTGGGCTAAAGGGATAACGAAGCCCAGGTGATTGTTTTATCTCATAATACCCATAAAGCCATGCACTCCCATATACAATCCGACTAAACCAATTAACAGACTGGAAAAATAGGGGGCGCGTTTAGCGAGAGTGTTAAATCCGCTCCAGCGTTTTGCAACCTGCTGAACACTGATTGCTGCGCCAACGCCTACGGTGACTAGCGTTAATGCCAGGCCGATGCTGAAACTGACGACCAGAGTTGCACCCAATGTGAGGGCTTTCAACTGAATGCAAATCAACAACACTGTTATTGCCGCAGGGCAGGGGATAAGCCCGCCGGTTAAGCCAAACAGCAAAATTTGCCAGTTGGTGACCTCTCTACCATCAAAGCGTCGTTTAATGTCACTGGCATGGGCCAGCGCATGAGCATCCTGATACTCGTCGCTCTGACCATGCTCGTGATGGTGATGATGTTCGTGATCATGGTCGTGATGATGTTCATGGTCATGATGGTGATGCTCGTGCATATTCTCAAGCCAGTTTCTTTCACCGCGCCAGGTACGCCAGAACATCCAGAATGCGGTGCCAAGAATGATCACCGCGGAAATCAACTGAAGCCACGGCTCCGCTGACTGCGCAGTAAAGCGTTTGCTGATCACCATCCCGCCAAAGGCAATCAACCAGACCACCGCCGTATGTGAAATAGTTGCCGCCAGTCCAAGCATCACCGCCTGTTTAATGGTGCCTTTAATGGCGATGATAAACGCTGCCATCATCGTTTTTGAGTGCCCTGGCTCCAGCCCATGAAGCGCACCAAGTAAGATGGCGCTGGGGATGAAAAACCAGGCGTTTCCTTGCTGAAGAAGAGTGGTAAATTCGGTCATGATAATAATTCTTAGTATTAAATCGACGCCCTGATTCTACTCCCCCCCAGTACATGATACTACCCCCCAGTAGATTAATAGTGCTATGATTTTTCATTATCTTGTTAACCAGGTGTTGCCATGTCTCATACCATCCGTGACAAACAGAAACTGAAAGCGCGCGCCAGTAAGATTCAGGGACAGGTTGTTGCGCTCAAGAAAATGCTCGACGAGCCGCACGAATGTGCTGCCGTACTACAACAGATTGCCGCCATTCGTGGTGCGGTAAACGGCTTGATGCGAGAAGTGATTAAAGGCCATCTGACGGAACACATTGTTCATCAGGGCGATGAATTAAAGCGTGAAGAAGATCTGGATGTCGTTCTGAAGGTGCTGGATTCTTATATAAAATAATTTCACAACGTTATTGTAATATCGCCGTTTTTCCTCGTTTACAACGTGTGCGCGGGGCCTTACCATCCTTATCTGCGATCCATCATCGCAACCAAACGACTCGGGGTGCCCTTCTGCGTGAAGGCTGAGAAATACCCGTATCACCTGATCTGGATAATGCCAGCGTAGGGAAGTCACAGACCATCAGGTCATTGCTTCTTCACGTTATGGCAGGAGCAAACTATGCAAGTCGACCTGCTGAGTTCCGCGCAATCTGCGCGCATGTTACACCTCTTTCACCAACACTCTCCCCTTGTGCATTGCATGACCAATGATGTGGTGCAAACCTTTACTGCCAATACCTTACTGGCGCTCGGTGCATCGCCAGCGATGGTTATCGAAACCGAAGAGGCCAGTCAGTTTGCGGCCATCGCCAGTGCCTTGTTGATTAACGTAGGCACACTGACGCAGCTACGAGCACAAGCGATGCGTGCTGCCGTAGAACAGGCAACACGCTCCCAAACCCCCTGGACGCTTGATCCGGTCGCGGTTGGCGCACTTGAATATCGCCGTCATTTTTGCCACGAACTTTTATCGTTAAAGCCAGCGGCGATACGCGGTAATGCCTCTGAAATTATGGCATTAGCTGGTATCGCCAATGGTGGTCGCGGTGTGGATTCCACCGACGCCGCAGCCAACGCGTTACCCGCAGCACAAACACTGGCGAATGAAACCGGGGCTGTCGTCGTGGTCACGGGCGAGGTAGATTATGTTACCGATGGTCGTCGCATCGTTGGCATTCACGGCGGCGATCCGTTAATGACCAAAGTGGTAGGAACTGGTTGTGCATTATCGGCAGTTGTCGCTGCCAGTTGTGCATTACCGGGCGATACGCTGGAAAATGTTGCATCTGCCTGCCACTGGATGAAACAAGCCGGAGAACGTGCGGTCGCCAGAAGCGAAGGGCCGGGTAGTTTTATCCCCCATTTCCTTGATGCGCTCTGGCAACTGACGCAGGAGGTGCAGGCATGAAACGGGTTAACGCTCTGACGATTGCCGGTACTGATCCGAGTGGTGGTGCGGGGATTCAGGCCGATCTTAAAACTTTCTCGGCACTTGGCGCTTATGGTTGTTCGGTAATCACCGCACTGGTGGCGCAAAATACCCGCGGTGTACAGTCGGTGTATCGCATTGAGCCTGACTTTGTTGCCGCACAACTCGACTCAGTGTTCAGCGATGTGCGAATCGATACCACCAAAATCGGCATGCTGGCAGAGACGGATATTGTTGAAGCGGTGGCAGAACGGCTGCAACGTTACCAGATCCAAAATGTGGTGCTGGATACCGTTATGCTGGCTAAAAGCGGTGATCCGCTGCTTTCACCTTCGGCGGTTGCCACGCTACGCAGTCAATTATTGCCGCAGGTTTCATTAATCACCCCAAATTTGCCGGAGGCTGCTGCTTTACTCGATTCTCCACACGCGCGTAATGAACAGGAAATGCTGGAGCAGGGGCGTGAATTATTGGCGATGGGCTGTGGTGCCGTGTTGATGAAAGGTGGTCATCTGGATGATGAGCAAAGCCCGGACTGGTTGTTTACCCGCGACGGCGAACAACGGTTTACCGCACCGCGTATTATGACCAAAAACACGCATGGCACTGGTTGTACATTATCTGCGGCGCTGGCAGCGCTGCGTCCGCGTCACACGAATTGGGCTGACACCGTACAGGAAGCAAAAAGCTGGCTATCAGCGGCGTTAGCCCAGGCCGACACGCTGGAAGTTGGCCACGGGAATGGTCCGGTTCACCACTTTCACGCCTGGTGGTGAGCATCATACTATAGCTGCTTTGGCATTTTTCAGCGTGTTCGCGCTGAAATTCAGGGATGAAACCAATGCAGCTAAAAATAGCCAGTCGAAAAAAATTCACCGCCTTGTTCTGCGCTCTGGGGCTAATTTCCATCGTGGCGATTTATCCTCGTCAGACGGTGAATTTTTTCTGGTCGACAGCAATTCAGATTAAAGACTACATCCACTTTTATGGTTATCGCCCGGTCAAATCTTTTGCTATTCGAATCCCTGCCAATTACACCATTCATGGTATTGATGTTTCACGCTGGCAGGCGCGGATCGACTGGCAACGTGTCGCAAAAATGCGCGACAACGGTATCCGCTTACAGTTTGCTTTTATTAAGGCTACGGAAGGCGAAAAGCTGGTAGATCCGTATTTCTCGCGTAACTGGCGTCAAAGCCACAAAAATGGCTTATTGCGCGGGGCATATCACTATTTTTCTCCGTCGGTCTCAGCTTCCGTTCAGGCGCGATTATTTCTGCAAACGGTGGATTTCTCACAAGGCGATCTGCCAGCGGTGCTGGACGTAGAAGAACGTGGGAAATTATCGGCAAAAGAATTACGCAAGCGGGTAAGTCAGTGGCTAAAAATGGTTGAAAAGAGCACGGGCAAAAAGCCGATTATTTATGCGGGGGCGACGTTTTATCACACGAATCTGGCGGGATATTTCAATGAATACCCGTGGTGGGTGGCCCATTATTATCAACGACGCCCGGACAATGACGGCCTGGCCTGGCATTTCTGGCAGCATTCCGACCGTGGACAGGTGGATGGCGTAAATGGTCCGGTGGATTTTAATGTGTTTAATGGCACGGTGGAGGAGCTGCAGGCTTTCGTTGATGGCATTAAAGAAACGCCTTAAATAACCAGCAGTGATATACTTCCTCCAGACTCATCGCCTGGAAAAAGACAAATGGAACAAGCGCATACCCAGCTTATCGCTCAACTGAACGAACGTATTTTAGCGGCGGACAACACGCCGCTTTATATTAAGTTTGCCGAAACGGTAAAAAATGCCGTGCGCAGTGGGGTGCTGGAGCATGGAAATATTTTGCCCGGCGAGCGTGATTTAAGTCAGTTAACCGGCGTTTCGCGCATTACGGTGCGCAAGGCGATGCAGGCGCTGGAAGAAGAGGGAGTGGTGACGCGTTCGCGTGGCTACGGAACGCAGATCAACAACATCTTCGAATACTCGTTGAAAGAAGCGCGAGGTTTTTCTCAGCAGGTGGTGTTGCGTGGGAAAAAACCCGATACGTTGTGGGTTAATAAGCGAGTGGTAAAGTGTCCCGAAGAAGTTGCGCAGCAACTGGCGATTGCCGCGGGCAGCGATGTCTTCTTGCTTAAGCGTATTCGCTATGTGGATGAAGAAGCGGTATCGATAGAAGAGTCGTGGGTTCCAGTGCATTTAATTCATGATGTTGATGCCATCGGTATTTCTCTCTATGACTATTTCCGCAGTCAGCGTATCTTTCCCCTGCGCACCCGTTCCCGCGTTAGCGCCCGAATGCCGGATGCCGAGTTTCAGTCACATATTCAGTTAGATAGCAAAATACCGGTGCTGGTGATCAAGCAAGTGGCGCTTGACCAACAGCAACGGCCTATTGAGTACAGCATCAGCCACTGTCGCAGCGATCTATACGTTTTTGTGTGTGAGGAGTAGTTCTTCGCGCGTTGGCGCGCAATCACCGCCGCGATGTCCGACAACCCACGACGCTACCGCATTGCCCAGCAATACGGCGTCTGCCAGTGGGAGACCGGAGGCCAGTCCGGCAAGCACGCCACCAGCATGGCTATCACCTGCGCCAATAGTGTCCACGACTTGCGTTGGAAATGCCGGAACGCAATCAGAAGCGTTGTTGCTGAAATACCACGCGCCTTCTTTATCGAGACGAACGATCAGCGGCGCGGCAAATTTCTCCTGCCATTGCGTGCCAAGCATTGTGATATTTGCGGATAAAGCAAAACGTTCGGCGGCAATCTCAGCTTCCTGGCGATTGAGCGACACCAGTGGCCGACAGGCCATGATGCGCGCAAGCAATGCATCCGGGATATCGTCAATCCGCGGGCCGAAATCAATAAACGGCGTCACGTCTTGCAGTCCTTCCAGCCATTCCACTAACAATTCGCCACAGGGCGAGGCCAGTTGATAACCGGAAAAATAGAGCAGGCTATCTGGTGCAACGGTTAATCGCGTCAGCCACTGGCTATTCCACTGATTTTCCACACCGCTGAACGACATAAAGGTACGTTCACCATCAGGTTCAACCAGCGCCAGACACCAGCCGTTATCGCCTTCGGCGTTATCGAGCAGGCTGAGCAATCCCTCTTTTGCCATCCGGTTACGAATAATCTCCGACCACACCCCCTGACCGAGCGGCAGGGCGTTATCCGCTTCTATACCGAGGCGTTTTAACGTCACGGCAATGTTCAGCGCACAGCCGCCAACATTTACGCTCTGCTGTTTCAGTTCGATATCGCACCCGCGCCAGGGCAGGGCGTAAGCGTCAGCGATCACATCAATGACAGCCGCACCGACAACCATCACCGGTTGACGCGTAGTTAATTGCGACAGCAGCGTGTGTAACCTGGTGCCGCTCATACCGCCTCCCGTTGTTGGCGATACTTCGCCAGCGCCGTGGCATAGCGGTTGAAATCAAGCTGATTAACCGCATCCAGCTCAGCCTTTAATGCCGGATCGATAGCATTTACGCCATGCAATGCGCCACAAATCGCCGTCGCCATAGCGCCGATGGTGTCAGTGTCACCACCAAGATTGGCGCACAGAATAGCGCAGCGGTTCGGATCGGTTTGTGCCAGTTCAACCAGCGCAATGGCGCACGGAACGGACTCAATAGTGCTGGTGCCTGCGCCAATCACTTGATATAGCTGTTCGCTGGCAGATTCGGTGCCGTCGGCGTGACGAACGATTTTTAGTGCAATCTCCAGACGTGCCGCCAGTGAGGCGCTGAAGGTAGTGATGCGTTTTTGTTGAGCATGTCGCGCAATCGAGGGTAGAGAATCAACAATCGCTGACCAGCTTTCGCCGTCAATGGCACGAGAAATCGCCCATGCAATAACCACCGCCCCCGCAATCGCCAGATCGGATTTATGGGTCGGGCTGGACGCCAGCGCCACATCATCAATAAAGGAATCAACATCACGCGCCGGGAGTAAACACCCCAATGGTGAGACGCGCATCGCCGCACCGTTAGTCACGCCGTTGTTTTCCAGTTCAGCGACGGGTTTACCGTCGCGAATGGCGTTAAGCGCAATTTTTGAGGTCGGGCCAAGCACGTTTTTGTTGAAGGCGTCGAAACGCAGTGCCCAGTCGAGGATTTTACGCCCAATCAGATCCGGGTCGATCTCGCCTTCGCGTTCCAGCAACGCATCCGCCAGGCACAGCGCCATCGAGGTGTCGTCGGTAAATTCGGCGCGGTTAAAATAGCAGGCCGCGTTATTCTCCTTTGGGCCGGGCAGAAAACGGTCAATCCAGCCAAAATGCGCTTTGACGCGGCTGCGCGGCCAAAGCTCGGAGGGCATCCCCATCGCATCCCCTAACGCCTGCCCGTAAAGAGCACCGAGAATACGTTCTGTTTTCATTTTGCTTCCCCTTGTGTCAACGCAATATCGCGATCATCGACCCTAATAGCCGTAATTTCGTTGTCGGATTCGCGGAAAAAAATCATGAACAGCACGGCGATAATGGCAATCATCACCGCACCGAAAGTCCATATCCCGGCCCAGTTGAAGGTCAGCCCGTTGACTGGTTCCTGATAAGCGAACATCATTTCCATCATTACGCCGCCAAGACGATAGCCGAGCAAACTACCGAAACCCTGGCAGCAGAGCGTAATCAACCCCTGCGCGGCAGTACGCATGTGCACGGGGGCTTTTTTGTCGACATAGATGTATGCGGTAACGTAGTAAAAATCGTAACTTACGCCGTGCAGCAAAATGCCGAGGAACAATAGTGCGTAGGTGAAATATTCATCCGCGCTGCCGTAAATAAAGAAGCCATAACGAATCGCAGCGGTGACCAGACCAAGTAATAATACCTTTTTGATACCAAATCGTTTGGTGAAAAACGGCAATGCCAGCATAAAGAAGATTTCAGAGAACTGGCCGAGCGTCATCCAGCCGGTCGCGTTTTTCATACCGACTTCGGTCAGATAACCGTTGGCAAAGATGTAATAGAACGCCAGCGGCATAGCAAACAGGAATGAACAGAAGAAAAAGACGAGGAAGTTTTTATCGCGCAGCAGGATCAGTGCATCCAGGCCAAGCATGACTTTAATATCCATTTTGCCAGTGCTTTTTGGTGGTGTGTCGGGTAGGAAACATGCAAACACACCGAGCAGAGCAGAACTTCCGGCGGTAATCAGCAGCGGAATATTAGTCGGTGAGATATCGGCATAACCCAGCATTTGCGGCAAGAATCCACATGCCAGACCAGAGGCAATCCAGCCGATAGTACCCATCACACGAATGCGTGGGAAATCACGTTCCACATCCGGCACGTTGGCAAAGGCGATGCTATTAGTCAGTGCAATGGTCGGCATATAGGTTAGCGAGTAGGCCAGCAGTAACGGGAAGAATCCGGCAAAAGTGGTCTGTTGCGCAGCGAAATACATCAGCACTGCACCTGCGAACATCAACACAGCCAGCACTTTCTGCGCCGAGAAAAAGCGGTCAGTGATGGAGCCAACCAGAATAGGGGACAGGATCGCCGCGATGGCGGTACAGGCATACGACCAGCTAATTTCTCCGGCACTAAACCCGCTTTTACTTAACCACAGCCACAATGGTACAAACCACGCGCCCCAGATAAACCATTCAACAAACATCATGAACGACAGCTTTGCTGTTGTTTTCATCTTTTGATTCCTTCATGACAGGTAATGTAAGGTACGCGCTGACAATACCATTTGATGATACCTTTTAAATACCTTTGTGGTGAAATCTTGACCGCGGTAACACTTTTTCTGATGAGTCGTGCCAACAGGAAACGCTGAAAAAACAGCCGAAAGATGGAAAAAATAGCTCATAACGACCAGGATTATAATTGCCCGCAAAAGGTGGGCCAGGACAATCCATAGCCGATATCCAATCGGAATTTACGGGAGCATAGTAATGACAGATATTGCGCAGTTGCTTGGCAAAGATGCCGACAACCTTTTACAGCATCGTTGTATGACTATTCCTTCTGACCAGCTTTATCTCCCCGGACATGACTACGTAGACCGCGTGATGATTGACAATAATCGTCCGCCAGCGGTGCTGCGTAATATGCAGACGCTGTATAACACCGGGCGTCTGGCCGGAACCGGGTATCTTTCTATTCTGCCGGTTGACCAGGGGGTCGAGCACTCCGCGGGGGCTTCATTTGCTGCTAACCCGCTCTATTTCGACCCGAAAAACATTGTTGAACTGGCGATAGAAGCGGGCTGTAACTGTGTGGCGTCAACTTATGGCGTGCTGGCATCGGTATCGCGGCGTTACGCTCACCGCATTCCATTCCTCGTCAAACTCAACCACAACGAGACGCTAAGTTACCCAAACACCTACGATCAAACGCTGTATGCCAGTGTAGAGCAGGCGTTCAACATGGGAGCAGTGGCAGTTGGCGCGACCATCTATTTTGGCTCGCAAGAGTCACGTCGGCAGATTGAAGAAATTTCTGCGGCCTTTGAACGTGCACATGAGCTGGGCATGGTGACCGTGCTGTGGGCTTATTTGCGCAACTCCGCCTTTAAGAAAGAGGGCATCGATTACCATGTTTCCGCTGACCTGACCGGTCAGGCGAACCATCTGGCGGCGACCATTGGCGCGGATATTGTCAAACAAAAAATGGCGGAGAATAACGGCGGCTATAAAGCGATTAATTACGGTTATACCGACGATCGCGTTTACAGCAAGTTAACCAGCGAAAACCCGATTGACCTGGTGCGTTATCAGTTAGCTAACTGTTATATGGGCCGCGCAGGGCTGATTAACTCCGGCGGTGCCGCGGGCGGTGAAACCGACCTTAGCGATGCGGTGCGTACTGCGGTTATCAACAAACGAGCGGGCGGAATGGGGCTGATTCTCGGGCGTAAAGCGTTCAAGAAATCGATGGCCGACGGCGTGAAACTGATTAACGCCGTGCAGGACGTTTATCTCGATAGCAAAATTACGATTGCCTGATGTGCTTCATTTATCTGGCCTGCGAACAACACACCTCCCGTAGGCCGGATAAGGCGTTCGCACCGCATCCGGCAAAAATTGATGTACCCCTGTTCAGGAGAGAATAAATTTTTGACTAGCGCAATAACGGGCAGTCCGGCGGTAATCGACAACGCAACGCCGCCGGAAGTATTTCTATATGAAAACGCTGGCCACTTAATGGTTCGCCATCAAGGTTAAAGGTGATTTCATGCGGCGCTTGTATCTCGAACCACGCCGAAGCGCCTTCAACAATATTCGGGTTTTCTTCATCAGGTTTTAAGGTTGAGAAGAGAGCGGGAAGAATTTCGTCACCGGTGAAAATACGCAGTTGCAATAACCCATCGTTAATCAGCGCATTCGGGCACAGTTGCTGACCGCCACCGGCCTGACGCCCGTTGCCAATACCAATAACCAGCGCATCGCCTTGCCAGTGAAAATTTTCACCACGGATTTCACAGCGGTCCGGTTGCAACGTATCCATGCGCATTAAGCCGTGAATGATGTAAGAGACGCCACCCAGCGCGGCTTTTAATTTCTCCGGTGTTTCGGTGGTAATGCGCGTACCAAATCCGCCCGTCGCCATGTTGATAAAACAGGTTTGTTTGTTGACCTGCGCCATATCAATCGCAATGGCGTTACCGGCAATTGCCAGTTTAAGTGCCTTATCCAGCGCTTCAGGAATACCCACACTGGTGGCAAAATCGTTCGCTGTACCTAGCGGCAATATTCCCAAAGCAGGAATGTCATCACCTTCGCACTGAATCAATGCCGTGGAGACTTCATTAATAGTGCCATCTCCACCTCCGGCAATTACCGTTGCAACGCCAAGCTGACGGGCTTCAGCAACATAACGCGCGGCATCATCTTTCTCCCAGGTGGTTCGTACATGGATCGTCATTCCTTCCTCACGCAACAGCATAATCGCTTCGCGCAATATCTCATTGCCAGCACTTTTGCCGTTAAGAATCAGTAAGCTGGCGGGAAAATCTGCCATGGTCGTCTGCCTTTATGATTGGTCTGTAGATAGTGTAGAGCAGAAAAGAAAAGGCGGAGTCAGAACAGGATGAAAGCGTGGTACAAAAAAATAAGCCCGTGTAAGGGAGATTACACAGGCTAAGGAGGTGGTTCCTGGTACAGCTAGCATTTTATGGGTTATGTTTTTCAGCGAAACAGATAATAACCTTAATAAATGCAGCCGTATGTGATCGGTTTCTAAGAATTTTCTATCCGGGAAAAATAATCGAAATGAATCACTTACCGTGCGGGTTACGCGTGGTTTCCCCGGAGAAATTACGCATCAGCAGTGCGTAATTCAGCTCGAGATCCTGCGGAACCGGGAGCCACACGGTATAGCCATCGCCAGGCGCGACCGGCATCGCTTCACCTTTGGCGTTTTCCATGTGCTCAAGGGTAAAGTTGATATTGCCCTGTGGCGTCATCAGTTCCAGGCTGTCGCCAACGGAGAATTTATTTTTCACCGCTACGGCTGCCAGAGAGCCTTTACGCTCACCGGTAAACTCTCCAACAAACTGCTGGCGGTCAGAAACGGAATAACCGTATTCGTAGTTCTGGTAATCGTCGTGAGTATGACGACGCAGGAAACCTTCGGTGTAACCACGATGCGCCAGGCCTTCCAGTGTTTCCAGCAGGCTGGTGTCGAACGGTTTGCCCGCAGCGGCGTCATCGATAGCTTTACGATAAACCTGCGCGGTACGTGCACAATAGTAGAAAGATTTAGTGCGGCCTTCGATTTTCAGCGAATGCACGCCCATTTTGGTCAGGCGTTCAACGTGGGCGATGGCGCGCAGATCTTTCGAGTTCATGATGTAAGTGCCGTGCTCATCTTCAAACGCTGTCATATACTCGCCCGGGCGCTGGGCTTCTTCGATCATAAACACTTTGTCGGTTGGCGCACCGATACCCAGCGTCGGCTCGACGTTTTGCACCGGAATCGGCTCGTATTTGTGTACGATGTTGCCAACGTCATCTTCTTTCCCTTCCTGCACGTTGTACTCCCAACGGCAGGCGTTGGTGCAGGTGCCCTGGTTTGGATCGCGTTTGTTGATGTAGCCAGAGAGCAGGCAGCGGCCGGAGTAGGCCATGCACAGCGCGCCGTGAACGAAGATTTCAAGCTCCATATCCGGAACCTGATTGCGGATCTCTTCAATCTCTTCCAGCGACAGCTCGCGGGAGAGGATCACGCGGGTCAACCCCATTTGCTGCCAGAATTTCACCGTCGCCCAGTTTACGGCGTTGGCCTGCACGGAAAGGTGGATCGGCATTTCAGGGAAGTGTTCACGCACCAGCATAATCAGCCCCGGATCGGACATAATCAGTGCGTCCGGCCCCATTTCCACCACCGGTTTCAGATCACGGATAAAGGTTTTTAGCTTGGCATTGTGTGGCGCAATGTTGACCACGACATAAAACTTTTTCCCCAGCGCGTGGGCTTCATTGATGCCGAGCTGGAGATTTTCGTGGTTAAATTCGTTGTTGCGCACACGCAGGGAGTAACGCGGTTGCCCCGCATAAACAGCATCTGCGCCATAAGCGAAAGCGTAACGCATATTTTTCAGCGTTCCCGCCGGGGAAAGGAGTTCCGGTTTAAACATAATTCTCTCGTTCTGATGACAGGTCAGATCCGCTTCACCTGATGAAGCGGTTAGGGGAGTGTCCCCACTTTAAGGGCGGGCATTGTAGCGCAATCGGTGGGGTTGGCTCCAGTGCAAATGTCTGGTCGCGTCCTGGTTTTGGTAAGGATACGAATAACGATAATTTCTTCGGCACTTGCAGGAAATAAATAACGTGGCGTTCAAAAAGAAGAACAAAAATTCTTTCACCTGATATGAAACTTATCCTCCCATTATTTTAATGGCGCGGATTGATCCTTAGCATCAATAAGTAAGTGTTTATTAGAAATAAAGCCGGGCGCGTTATCCGCGCCCGGCATAACAATTAAGTCTTATCTTTCACAGTCTGGCTTACGCCATTGTTTTTTACTGAGGCAATTCCGATTTCGCGTGATTGAGCGGTGGCGTACATTTGACTGGAGCCGATTATCTGATGATTAGCGGCTTTCAGATTGAAATAAAATTTGCCGTTGCTCGCTGTTTTTTTCTCATAGCGTTCATCCTGCGGGCTGTTGCTTTGCACAGAGGCAATGCCCTTTTCCGCAGCGGCTTTTGAGGTATACAGTTCGCTGGTGAGAATAGTCTCACCGTTACCCGCTTTTAACACAAACCGGAACTGATTATCACTGCTCTTATTGAGTTCAAACCAACCAGCCATAATGACTCCTTGATTGAAATTGCGTATTGAAAACAGTATGTAACGATTTAAGTATGGGTGATATTCATAAGGTTGCCAATCAGGGGAATACCCCCCTAAAGGAGCTGTCTCTTGATCAGATCTCCTGATCAAGAGACAGCTCCTTTCAGAGAGGGGCATGACGGATTAATAAACAAGGAATTCAGCCCTCGCGAGGGCAAAGATACGTTAAACAATGCGGCAGGCGTCGGCTTCCCAGCGATAACCGACACCGTAAACGGCGCGGATAAATGACTGCTCTTCGTCCAGTGCTTCCATCTTGCGGCGCAGGTTTTTAATGTGGCTATCGATGGTACGGTCGGTCACTACGCGGTAGTCGTCATAAAGATGATTGAGTAACTGCTCGCGGGAGAACACTTTTCCCGGTTCATGGGAGAGTGTTTTCAGCAGGCGAAATTCCGCAGGGGTCAGATCAAGCATTTTGCCGCGCCACGAAGCCTGAAAACGACCTTCGTCGATAATTAACGGGCTTTCTGCATCCTGCTGTTGCAACTCACGCTGCGGTTTGCAACGACGCAATATAGTTTTGACGCGCGCTACCACTTCCCGCGGGCTATACGGTTTACAGATGTAATCATCAGCACCGATTTCCAGCCCCAGCAGGCGGTCGATCTCTTCGATTTTCGCTGTCACCATAACAATGGGAATATCAGAAAAACGACGAATCTCCCGACACAGTGTCAGACCATCGGTGCCTGGTAGCATCAGATCTAACAGGATCAGATCCGGTGGCGTCTGGCGTACATACGGCAGTACCTGATCGCCGTGGCTAATCAACGTCGGCGCATAGCTTGCGGCACGCAGATAATCAATGAGCAACTGCCCCAGTTTGGGTTCATCTTCCACGATCAAAATACGCGGCGTGTTTTCGTCGATAGGTAACTCGGTCATACTTCTCTCTGTAAATCCCGTTCCAGCGGTAACTCTACTGTAATGCTAACCCCGCCAAAAGGCGAATGGGCGGCAACAATGCGACCATTATGTGCTTCAACAATGTTCAGGCAAATTGCCAACCCCAGCCCGGAGCCGCCGCTGGCACGGTTGCGGGAACCTTCCGTGCGATAAAAACGCTCAAACAATTTTTGTAACTGATCGTCGCTGACTCCCGGTGCGCTGTCGGCAAAGGTCAGATGCACCATTTTGTCGTGCTGTTCGGCGGAAATATGCAGGCCACCGCCACTGTCGGTGTAGCGCAGGCTGTTTTCCAGTAAGTTATTAAACAACTGCATTAAACGATCGCGATCGCCAAATACGGTAATGCTGTCCGGCAAGGAGAATTGCAGAGTCAACCCACGACTGGCGAAACGTTCGCGAAATGCGCCGCCCGCGACTTCAAGTAGTGGAACGAGATCCACCGTTGCTTTCTGGTAGGCGAGAGCGCCTTCATCAGACATCGACAACTGATGGAGATCGTCGACCAGTTTAGTCAACGTTCCGACCTCCGCCTGTAAAGAAGCCACTGTCTCTGGCGTGAATTTACGTACACCATCCTGGATGGCTTCCAGTTCGCCGCGCAGTACCGCTAAAGGCGTGCGCAGTTCGTGAGAAATGTCGGCCATAAAATCGCGGCGCATCTGCTGGTTTTTCTCCAGCGTACTGGCGAGCTGGTTGAAGTCCTGTGCCAGTTTGCCCAGTTCGTCTTCGCTGGTGGGCGTCACGCGAGTGGTGAAATCACCTGCTGCCAGTTTGTGCGTGCCGTCAACTAACCGTTTTACCGGTGCCAGCAAGCCGCGTGCCAGTGGGAACGTCGCCAGCGCTGCCAGTAAAGTAGATAAAGCCACAATCAGCCAACTGGTTTGCCGTTGTTGCTTATCAAAATTGATATCGGTATTGCGGGTCAGCCGCTCGACAGGGGAGGCGATCACCGCGCCGACTTCCAGACCATTGACCAGAATAGGCCGCCGTGTGCCGTCCGGTGGAATAGGTGAGCGAGGGCCAACCAGCACTTTGTTATTTTGATCGACCACCCAGAATTGGGTGCGCCAGCCGTGCGGCGGCATACCGGGGCCGGGCTTATCGTCGTTGCTATCATGTTCAAGTGAACGCAGGATCTGAAACACAAAACGATCGTTGTTACGCAGGAAGCGCCAGTTGCCATGCTGGGCGTACTGCTCGCCAAGTGCGTCGCCAAGCATTTGCAGCCGTTGCTCATTGCCATGCTTAATGTAATCGATAAAGCCGCGCTCAAAACTGATACGCACCGCCCAGTGCATCGTGATCAGCAAGACGATGCAGGTGGCGAAGATCGCCAGAAACAGTTTGCCGGTAATGCCGGGCCGCCAGAACTTCATTCAGTGCTCCTTTTGCGCCGCGAAATAGCCACATTTTGATGTGTATCGTTCGGAACTCTGGCAAAGATGAACGCCGGAAGGGCGATAAGAAACGCCATGCTTAGCCAGGTGTACATAAAGACGGTTTGTGTGGCACCGCTGTCGACGCTGACATGCTGCGAACCAAAAAGCCCAAGCAACAGCCCGGCGATGGTCACGCCGATACTCATCGACAATTGCATAATCATCGACAGCAGGCTGTTGCCACTGCTTGCCAGTTTGTCCGGCAGATCTTTCAGTGTCAGCGTGTTCATGGAGGAAAAACGCGTTGAGTTGACCATCCCTTGTAAAAACAGAACGAATGGTAAAACGTAGTACCAGCCAAGCAGCGCGGTGGCCATAAACAGCAGTGTGACCAGCGACAGGCCCAGCGTAGTCGCCACCAGTACCCGACGATAACCAAAGCGGTTCACTACCTGCACGACTATCCGCTTCATCCCCATGCTGCCGAGCACCATTGGGATCATCATCAATCCGGCATGAAAGGGTGAGAAGCCGAGACCAATCTGCAAGAAAACCGGCGTCATAAAGGGCAACATACCGCTGCCGATACGTCCGGCGAAGCTCCCCGCCAGGCCCAACGAAAAGGTACGGGTGCGGAACAGTTTCAGGCTGAACAGGGCGCGGGCGTTATTTCTGGCATGTATGAGATAAAGCATAAGCGCCACCACGCCAACAGCAACCAGGCCAGCAATCGCCAGCGGCGATAAGCCCGTACCTTTACTGCCATCCAGCGCCAGCGTTAATACCGCCATGCCAACCGCCAGCAACAGAAAGCCGGAGAGATCAAAGCGCCGCGTCTGCATGGTGTAGTTCGGCATTAACATTAGTGTGGCGATCGCGCCGATAATTCCAACCGGAATGTTGATCAAAAAGATCCAGTGCCATGACGCGTACTCCACCAGCAGGCCGCCCAGCGCCGGGCCAAGCAGTGGGCCAACCTGGCCAGGCAGCGTCACAAAGGTCATCGCCGCCATATATTGCTCGCGCGGAACAATTTTCATCACCGTCAACCTGCCAACCGGCACCATCATCGCACCGCCCACGCCCTGCAATGCGCGCGCCAGCAACAGTTCATTAAGGGTGCCGGAAAGCGCGCAAAACAGTGAACCAAGGGTAAACAGGACAATAGCGGTAAAGAAAATATTGCGCACGCCGACTTTGTCCGCCAGCCAGCCGCTGGCAGGCAGCATCACCGCCACGGTCAGCACATAAGAGACAATGACCATGTGCATATGCAGCGGGCTTTCCCCCAGGCTTTGCGCCATTGAGGGAAGGGCAGTGTTAACGATGGTGGTGTCCAGCGACTGCATAAAGAAGCCGAAAGCCACAATCCACAATTGCCAGCGGGTGCTGTCGGGAAGATCTGTCATTTACTCGGTTACCGTTTCTTTAGATTTTCGCGAAAAACGCAGTCGCAGACGGTCGAAAAAGAGATACACCACCGGCGTGGTATACAGCGTCAGGAGCTGACTCATCACCAGGCCGCCGACAATGGTGATCCCCAATGGTTGCCGCAGTTCCGAGCCATCGCCGCCCGACAATACCAGCGGCAGCGCGCCAAACAGCGCCGCCAGGGTCGTCATCATTATCGGGCGAAAACGCAGCAGGCAGGCCTGGAAAATGGCCTCCTGCGGCGTCAGATTAGCGTGGCGTTGGGCTTCAAGCGCAAAATCGACCATCATGATGGCGTTTTTCTTCACGATGCCGATTAATAGCATAATCCCTATCAGGGCGACCAGGCTGAACGGAGCATTAAACAGCTCCAGCGCCAGTAGCGCTCCAACGCCAGCCGAGGGCAGGGTGGAGAGAATGGTCAGCGGATGCACGTAACTCTCGTACAACATCCCCAGCACGATATACACCGTGGCGATGGCCGCGATAATCAGGATCACCTGCGAATTCATCGTCTCCTGGAACACCTGCGCCGTTCCGGCAAAACTGCCGCGCACCGTGGAAGGTACGCCAAGCTGCGTCATTGCGCGGTCGATTGCCGCACTGGCGTCCGAGAGTGATTTCCCGGTCGGCAGGTTGAACGAGATGGTTGAGGCTGCGGACAGTCCCTGATGATTCACTGACAGCGGCGCATTCGCCGGTTGCCATTTAGCGAAATATGACAGCGGGATCGCTTTGCCTTCGTTATTAATGACGAACATTTTTTCCAGCGCGCTGATGTCCTGGGTATAGCGCGGATCAACTTCCATCACCACTTTATACTGGTTCATTGGCTGGTAAATGGTCGAGATTTGCCGCTGACCGAAGGCGTTATTCAGCAGGCTGTTAGCGGCCTGCACGTCGATTCCCAATCGCGCCATCGTGTCGCGGTCGTAAACCAGGTTCATCTCCGCGCCGTTGTCTTGCTGGTCAGAGTTAACGTCCGCCAGTTCCGGCAACGTCGCCAGTTTTTTGCGGATTTTCGGCTCCCATTCGCGCAGTGCTGCCAGATCGTCAGACAATAACGTGTACTGGTAGCTGGCGTTCGACTGACGTCCGCCAACGCGAATATCCTGTACCGCCATCAGGAACAGATTCGCCCCTGGCTCTTTCGCCAGCTTCACGCGCAGACGGTCGATAATTTGCTGGGCGGTTTCGCTGCGTTCATCGCGCGGTTTCAGCGTGATAAACATCATTCCGCTGTTAACTCGCGAGCCACCGGTAAAGCCAGTGACATTATCCACCGCCGGGTCATCACGGATAATTTTCATGAAGTCCTGCAACTTACCGCGCATCGCCTGAAACGAAATACTCTGATCGGCCTGTATCCCGCCCATCAGTACGCCGGTGTCCTGCTCCGGGAAGAAAGTTTTCGGGATCGAGATATACAGCCAGATATTCAGCGCAATGGTGCCAAGCAGCACTACGCCTACCAGACGGGTGTGATTGAGAACCCATTTCAGCGACTTGCCGTAGCCTTGTTGCAGCGCAACCAGCATCCGGCCAAAACCGCGTAACCGTGTTTGCTCACGCGGCTTGCTGGCTTTCAGCATCCAGCCGCACATCATCGGCGTCAGCGTCAGGGAAACCAGCAGTGAAATACCTATCGCCACCGAAAGCGTCACGGCAAACTCGCGTAACAAGCGCCCCGGCAAGCCGCCCATCAACAACAGCGGCAGGAACACAGCTACCAGTGACAGGCTCATCGACAGAACTGTAAAACCGACTTCGCGGGTGCCTTGCAGTGCGGCCTGTAGCGGTTTCATTCCCGCTTCCAGATGACGGGCAATGTTTTCCAGCACCACGATGGCGTCATCGACTACAAAGCCAGTAGCGATGGTGAGTGCCATCAGCGACAGGTTATTGAGACTGAAACCGCAAAGATACATCGCTGCAAAGGTGCCAATCAGCGAAACCGGCACTGCAACTGCAGGAATGATCGTCGCCCGACCTGAACGCAGGAACAAAAAGACCACTAAAATCACCAGCGCCACCGAAATAATCAGCGTCTGCTCGACTTCTTCCAGCGAGGCGCGAATGGTGGGGGAGCGATCCTGAGCTATTTGCAGATCAATCGCCGCCGGGATTGTCTCCTGTAACTCCGGTAATTTCGCCCGGATGCTGTCTACCGTCTGGATGATATTGGCTTCCGGCAGTTTGCGGATCATCAACAAAATAGCCGGTTTGGCGTTGGTCATCCCGGCGTTGCGCACATCCTGTACTGAGTCGGTTACCGTTGCCACATCACCCAGACGAACCGCGCCGCCGTTGTTGTAATGAATAATCAACGGCTGGTATTCGGCGGCAGTTTTCAGCTCATCGTTGGTCTGGATCTGCCAGCGGTGAGTGTCATCTTCCAGCGCCCCCTGCGGTTTACGCACGTTGGCATTGCTGATGGCGGTGCGCACATCGTCCAGCGACACGCCCTGATTAAACAGCGCCTGTGGATTCAGCCCGACGCGCACCGCAGGCAGCGAGCTGCCGCCGACATCGACATCACCGACGCCGTCGATTTGTGCAATTGTCGGAGCCAGTTGCGTCGAGGCAAAATCGTACAGTTCCCCCTGCGAATAAGTATCGGACGTCAGCGTCAGGATCATAATTGGTGCATCCGACGGGTTCGCTTTGCGATAAGTCGGACGGCTTGGCATCCCACTGGGCAGCAGACTTTGGGCGGCGTTGATCGCCGCCTGTACATCGCGCGCCGCGCCGTTGATATCCCGGTCAAAATCAAACTGCAAAATGATACGCGTGCTGCCGAGCGAACTGCTGGAGGTCATTTCACTGACCCCGGCAATGCGCCCAAGCGAGCGTTCCAGCGGTGTGGCAACGGAAGACGCCATCGTCTCTGGCGACGCACCGGGCAGCGAGGCGCTGACCATAATTACCGGAAAATCGACCTGCGGCAGCGGGGCGACCGGCAGCATACGGAAGCCCAGTATGCCGCAAAGGGTAATGGCAACCGACAGTAAAATCGTCGCCACCGGGCGGTAAATGAAGAGGGCAAAAAACTTCACTTACGCCTCCTCTTCATGGCGGGCAAAGCGGCTTTTGGTCCACAATGCCAGGCGGTCGAACAGCAGATAAATCACCGGCGTGGTGAACAGCGTCAGCACCTGACTGACAACCAGACCGCCGACCATGCCGATACCTAACGGACGACGCAGTTCCGCGCCGACTCCGGTACTCAACATCAGCGGCAATGCACCGAGCAGCGCTGCCAGCGTGGTCATCAGGATCGGACGAAAACGCAGCAGGCAGGCCTGGTAGATGGCATCTCGCGGCGACATGCCTTGCTCGCGCTCAGCGGCCAGCGCGAAGTCGATCATCATGATGGCGTTTTTCTTCACAATACCGATCAGCAAAATAATGCCGATAATGGCGATCACATCCAGCTCACTACCGGCAATCAGCAACGCCAGCAATGCGCCGACACCTGCCGTTGGCAACGTCGAGAGAATAGTGATCGGGTGAATAAAGCTTTCGTACAGAATACCGAGCACGATATACATCGCCACCACTGCCGCGACAATCAGCCAGACAGTGCTACCCAATGCCGACTGGAAGGCGAGGGTACTACCCTGGAATTGCGTGGTGATATCCACTGGCAGATTTAGCGTCTTCTCGGTATCCATAATCGCCTGCACCGCATCGCCCAGTGAATAGTTATCCGGCACGTTAAAGGAGATGGTCGTTACCGGGAACTGATCCAGATGGTTGATGGAGAGCGGCGCAAAACGCTGCTCAATTTTAGCTATCGAGCTGAGTGGCACTACGCCGCCGTCGCTGCTGGTCAGGCGAATGGTATCCAGCGCCGCCAGCCCTGGTGTGTTTTCAGTGTTGTGCTCCAGCACCACGCGATACTGGTTGGCCTGAGTATAAATCGTCGAAATTAGCCGCTGACCAAAGGCGTTGTACAGGGCGTTATCAACATCCGCCATGCTGATCCCCAGACGGCTGGCGCTGTCGCGATCAACGTTAACATACGCCACCAGTCCTTTGTCCTGCCAGTCGCTGGAGACATCAGAAAGCTGCGGCAGTTGCTGGAGTTTTTCCATTAGCTGCGGCACCCAGGTACTGAGCGCATCCAGAGACGTGGCCTGCAATGTAAACTGGTACTGCGTGCGGCTGACCTGAGTATCGATGGTCAGATCCTGCGTTGGCTGCAGGAAGAGATCGACGCCCGGCACTTTATCTACCGCCGTTTGCAAACGGGCGATAACTTTTTGTACCCGATCATCACGCTCATCCAGCGGTTTCAGATTGATCTGCAAACGCGCACTGTTCAGCGACGGGTTAGTGCCATCAACGCCCACAAATGAGGTCAGGCTTTGCACTGCCGGGTCCTGCAAAATCACCTCCGCGACCTGGCGTTGCCGCTGGGCCATATTGGCAAAGGAGCTGGATTGCGGTGCCTGCAAGGTGCCCTGAATAATGCCGTTGTCCTGCACCGGGAAGAAGCCTTTTGGAATAAACACCCACAGCAGCACGCTAAGCAGCAGCGTACTGAGCGCCACGCTTAAGGTCAGCCACGGATGATTCAGCACCTTCGTAAGTCCGCGACCATAGGCGGCGATTATCCGCTCGAACATTTTTTCCGAGGCGCGGGAGAAGCGGTTCTGTTTACGCAGCGACTCCTGGCTAAGCATCCGCGCGCACATCATCGGCGTCAGGGTCAGCGACACGACGGCTGAGATCAAAATCGCTACTGCCAGAGTAATGGCAAATTCGCGGAACAGTCGCCCGACGATATCGCCCATAAACAGCAATGGGATCAGCACTGCAATCAGCGAGAAGGTCAGCGAGATAATGGTAAAGCCGATTTCGCCTGCACCCTTGAGCGCCGCTGCCAGCGGTTTTTCACCTTTTTCGATATAGCGCGAAATGTTTTCGATCACCACGATGGCATCATCGACCACAAACCCGGTGGCGATGGTTAACGCCATCAGGGTCAGGTTATTGATCGAGAAATCGAGAAATACCATGACCGCGAAGGTGCCGATTAACGACAGCGGCACCGCGACGCCAGGAATGATGGTTGCCGGAATATTTCGTAGAAACAGGTAGATAATCATCACCACCAGCGCGATAGCCATCATCAGCTCAAACTGGGTATCGTCGACCGATGCGCGGATATTGGTGGTGCGGTCAGAAAGCACCGTCACTTTTACCGATTTCGGCAGACTCTCAGTGAGCTGCGGCAGCATCTGACGAATGCTGTCAGCGGTGGAGATAATGTTAGCGCCAGGCTGGCGCTGAACATTCATGACGATGGCTTGTTCTTTATTCGCCCACGCACCAAGCCAGGTGTTTTCCGCCCCTTGTTCTACGGTAGCGACATCGCCAAGACGAATCGGCGCGCCGTTCTGGTACGCGATAATTAACTGACGGTACTCTTCCGCAGACTGCATTTGATCGTTTGCGGAAAGCGTGACTGCGCGGGAGGGGCCGTCGAGGCTACCTTTAGCCGAGTTAACGTTCGCGCCGGTAATAGCTGTGCGTACAGTTTCGCTGGTCAGGCCGAGGGCGGCAATCGCCTGAGCGTTAAGTTTGACGCGAACGGCCGGACGCTGACCGCCGGAAAGCGTTACCAGCCCGACGCCGGAAATCTGCGAGATTTTCTGCGCCACGCGGGTTTCTACCATATCTTCCACCTGCGTCATCGGCATGGCGGTTGAGGTAACGGCAAGCGTCATGATCGGCGGATCTGCCGGATTCACTTTGCTGTAAACCGGTGGGTTAGGCAGATCGCCTGGTAACAGGTTAGTGGCGGCGTTAATTGCGGCCTGCACTTCCTGCTCGGCAACGTCCAGCGGTAATGTTAGCTGGAACTGTAAAGTGATGACCGACGCGCCGCCGGAACTTTGCGACGACATCTGTTTCAGTCCGGACATTTGCCCGAACTGGCGTTCAAGTGGCGCGGTAACGGCAGAGGTCATCACATCCGGGCTGGCACCGGGGTAAAGCGTAACCACCTGAATCGTCGGATAATCCACTTCCGGCAACGCCGAAACGGGCAGGGTACGGTAGCCAATAATCCCGGCGAGTAAGATCGCTACCATCAGCAGCGTGGTGGCGACAGGACGCATAATAAACAGGCGCGACGGGCCGCCTGTGCTGCTCGGAGGTAACACCTGCATCAGGAGCGCGCTCCTTTTTTCGCATATTCGCGGCTGGTGGCTTTCTCTTCTGGTGTGCTTGTGCCTTGCGCTTCAACCACTTCCACTTTCGCCCCTTCGGTCAGGCGGTCAATGCCGTCCGTCACTACCCGATCGCCTGCGGAAATACCTGCGCGGATCACCACTTTCTGGCTGTCCTGAATGCCCGGTGTCACCAGATGCTTGCTGACTTTGTTTTCGCTATTCAGCACCCAGACAAAGTGGCCTTCGTTACCCATTTGCAGTGCAGCGGTTGGGATCACCACGGCGTTTTGTTCAGTGTCCACTAACATGCGGGCGTTAACAAACTGGTTGGGGAACAGCGCATCATCCTGATTATTAAAGCGTGCTTTTACTTTGATGGTGCCAGTGGTGGCGTCGATTTGGTTATCGAGACTTAACAGCGTACCTTCACTTAATTTCTTCGAGTTGGTGCGATCCCAGGCTTCAACAACCAGCGGTTTTCCGGATTTTTGTGCCTGCACAACGGTGGCGATATCGCTTTCCGGTAGAGTAAATACCAGATCGATAGGATGTGTCTGGGTGATCACCACAATGCCAGTGGTATCGCCGCTGGAGATTTGGTTACCGACATCAACCTGTTTCAGGCCAACCCGACCATCGACTGGTGCGGTAATGCGACTCCAGTCGAGTTGCAGTTGTGCGCTGGCAACGCTGGCTTCATCCGCCTTAATGGTGCCTTCGGTTTCACTGACCAGTGCCTGTTGGGCATCCAGTTCCTGACGGGAAACGAGGTTGGTTTTTGCCAGTTGTTGATAACGCGCCAAATCACGGCGGGCATTGGCAAGTGTGGCTTTATCTTTTGCCAGTTGTCCTTGTGCCTGGGCCAGTGCAACTTTGAACTGGCTGGGATCAATCTCAGCCAGTAAATCCCCCGCTTTTACCTGCTGACCTTCCTGAAAATGCAACGCCATCAACTGGCCGTCAACGCGACTGCGCACTGTGACGGTGTTTGCAGCGGTAATGGTGCCAAGCCCGGTGAGATAACGCGGAACTGCCTGTTCAACGGCAGTTGCTGCCTGCACGGGAGCCAGCGGTCCGGAGCGCATACCACGACGGCCACCGGCTGGCGGCTGCTGCGCTTGCTTCGTCGCACCTGGCGCTGCGCTCTGGGATTCATTGCGGCCTTGCCAGAACCAGAATGCGGCGATGGCGGCGATAACCACCACGATTACGATTACCCAACGGGATTTATAACTGCCTTTCATCGTTAAGAGTTTCTCTTCCTGAAACGTTTCGCGGAATGATACTAGTGTAGCCAGCTAATCAGGGAGAAAAATGGAGGAATTATGAAACAGTTTCGCGAATCGTCTGAATGGTTGTGCACTTTGCGAGCGCGCATCCAGTAATAACATGTGAAACTATTTTATCTGCAGGTTAGCGATAGACTACGTGCATGGCGATAAGGAGGTAAGCCGACGATTTCAGCGGGATGCTGAAACGGGAAAGCCCCTCCCGAAGAAGGGGCCTTAAAGAAGGAAAGGGTCATGATGAAATGGATCATCATCGTGGTGCTCTTAGTCATTAGCTTACCGGCTTACTAAGACTACCAGGGCGGGGGAAACCCCGCTCAACCCTCACTCCTGAAAGTATGTCACTCCCCCCTTACTGTCAATCTATAAGACCTCGTTCTTGCGAGGCGAATAGCAAAATTATCTACGCAGTTGGACTGAATTCTGAAAGTCGTTTCACCTGCTCTTAATTCATTATTGCAGTCGGTATGATACCGAGCCTTAATAATTCTCTAAGAAAGGATCTCTTATGAGCGAACAAATCACCTTTGCCACCAGCGATTTTGCCAGTAATCCGGAACCACGTTGCCCCTGCATTTTGCTGCTGGATGTTTCTGGTTCGATGAACGGCAAACCCATTAATGAACTTAACGCCGGATTGGTTACCTTTCGCGATGAACTGCTTGCCGATCCGCTGGCATTAAAAAGAGTCGAACTGGGTATTGTGACTTTCGGCCCGGTGTATGTGGAACAACCATTTACCAGCGCCGCTAACTTTTTCCCACCCATCCTGTTTGCTCAGGGCGATACACCCATGGGCGCAGCCATTACCAAAGCCTTGAATATGGTTGAGGAACGTAAGCGGGAGTATCGTGCCAATGGTATCTCCTATTATCGTCCGTGGATTTTCCTGATCACCGATGGCGCGCCAACCGATGAGTGGCAGACTGCCGCCCACAAAGTGTTTCAGGGGGAAGACGCTAAGAAGTTTGCCTTTTTCACCATTGGTGTTCAGGGGGCTGATATGAAGACCCTGGCACAAATCAGCGTCCGCCAGCCTTTGACACTGCAAGGATTACAATTCCGCGAATTGTTTAGTTGGTTATCCAGTTCGCTACGTTCGGTTTCCCGTTCCACGCCGGGAACGGAAGTTGTACTGGAAGCACCGAAAGGTTGGACGTCAGTGTGAGCTGGCGCCTGGTTTATGCATCTGCCGTCGGAACGTCGCACATCAGCTCAGGCTTGCCTTGCCAGGATGCCTGCCAGATGCAGGTTGTCTGGCTAAAAGACCAGCAGCCATTACTGGTGGTGTTTCTTGCTGATGGCGCAGGTAGCGTGTCGCTGGGTGGTGAAGGCGCGATGCTTGCTGTCAATGAAGCGATGGCTTATATGTTGCAGAAAGTGCAGGGCGGGGAATTGGGGCTTAATGACGTCCTCGCCACGGATATTGTGCTGTCTATTCGTCAGCGACTTTTTGCCGAGGCTGAAGCCAAAGAATTAGCGGTTCGCGATTTTGCCTGCACGTTTCTGGGATTGATTTCATCGGCTAACGGCACCTTGATTATGCAGATTGGCGATGGTGGCGTGGTGGTGGATTTTGGTCACGGCCTGCAACTGCCGCTCATGCCGATGGTGGGTGAATATGCCAATATGACGCACTTCGTTACCGATGAAGATGCCGTTTCCAGACTGGAAACTTACACCTGCACTGAACGGACGGTAAAAGTGGCAACATTTACGGATGGCATTCAACGGCTGGCATTAAATATGCTGGATAACGTGCCCCATGAGCCTTTCTTTGCGCCATTTTTCAATGGACTCAAATCAGCTACGCCTGAACAATACGATTTACTGCCAGATTTATTGAAGCAATTTTTGTTCAGTGAGGCAGTAAATGAACGCACGAACGATGATAAAACGCTGGCGCTGGCTATTTGGTTACCATGAAATCAACCTTGTATACCGCTACTGGCGAGTGCGTTACGCCAGACCGTGAACTGGGCAAAGGTGGCGAAGGTGCGGTTTATGATATTGAGGAGTTTGTCGATAGCGTCGCCAAGATTTATCACACGCCGCCACCCGCCTTAAAACAGGACAAACTTGCCTTTATGGCGGCGACAGTTGATGCGCAGTTGCTGAATTATGTCGCCTGGCCGCAGGCAACGCTTCACGCCGGGCGCGGCGGAAAAACCATCGGTTTTATGATGCCAAAGGTTTCAGGTAAAGAACCGATTCATATGATCTATAGCCCGGCACATCGTCGCCAGAGTTACCCTCATTGTGCGTGGGATTTTCTACTCTATGTTGCGCGTAATATAGCTTCATCTTTTGCTACGATTCACGAGCACGGGCATGTCGTGGGTGACGTAAACCAGAATAGCTTTATGGTAGGCCGCGATAGCAAAGTTGTATTGATCGACAGTGATTCCTTTCAGATTAACGCCAATGGCACGCTGCATTTATGCGAAGTCGGCGTGTCGCATTTTACGCCGCCAGAACTGCAAAGCTTGCCGTCATTTGTTGGCTTTGAACGCACAGTGAATCACGATAATTTTGGCCTTGCGTTGCTGATTTTTCACGTCTTATTTGGTGGGCGTCATCCTTATTCCGGTGTGCCGCTTATACCTGAAGCGGGTAATGCGCTGGAGACGGATATTGCCCATTTCCGTTATGCCTACGCGTCGGACAGTCAGCAACGAGGATTAAAACCGCCGCCACGATCTATTCCGTTATCGATTCTACCAACCCATATTGAAGCGCTGTTTCAGCAGGCGTTCACCGAAAGTGGCGTGGCAACCGCGCGTCCGACGGCAAAAACATGGGTAGCGGCACTTGATTCTCTACGCCAACAGTTAAAGAAATGTACCGTTTCAGCAATGCATATTTACCCGGATCATTTAACTGACTGCCCGTGGTGTGCGCTCGATAATCAAGGCGTTATCTATTTTATTGATCCCGGTGAAGAGGTCATTACCACCGGCGGAAATTTTGTGCTGGCGAAAGTCTGGGCGATGGTAATGGCGTCAGTGCCACCGCCAGCATTACAGTTACCATTACCGGGGCATTTCCAACTTACTGGCAGGCTGCTTCCTGTTGGGGTACTAAGGAGTAAATACATCATTCTGATTGAGATCGCGTTGTCAGCGTTATCGCTGTTACTTTGCGGTCTTCAGGCGGAACCGCGCTATATCATTTTGGTTCCCGTGCTGGCGGCTATCTGGATTATTGGCAGTCTGGCAAGCAAAGCGTACAAAGCAGAAGTCCAACGACGCCGTGAGGCGTTTAATAGCGCAAAAATGGACTATGACCATTTAGTTAACCAGATCCAGCAGGCAGGTGGGCTGGAGGGTTTTATCGCTAAACGGACGATGCTCGAAAAAATGAAGAGCGAGCTTCTCGGTCTGCCGGAAGAAGAAACGCAAGCGTTGGCAGCACTCCATGACACAGCACGGGAACGCCAGAAGCACAAATTCCTCGAAGGATTTTTTATTGATACCGCGTCGATTCCAGGCGTTGGCACGGCTCGTAAAGCGGCGTTACGTTCCTTTGGTATTGAAACGGCGGCGGATGTTACCCGACGCGGCGTTAAGCAAGTGAAAGGGTTTGGCGACCATCTGACCCAGGCTGTCATTGACTGGAAAGCGAGCTGCGAACGCCGATTTGTGTTCAGGCCGAATGAAGCGGTAACGCCAGCAGACAGGCAGGCGGTAATGGCGAAAATTGCCGCCAAACGACATCGACTGGAATCGGCGTTGACTGTCGGCGCGACAGAGTTGCAGCGTTTCCGTCTTCATGCTTCTGCACGGACTATGCCGTTGCTGGAACCGTTACGTCAGGCGGCGGAGAAACTGGCTCAGGTGCAGGCAGATTTAAGCCGTTGCTGAGCCATCCTTCATTTAACGAAATACCACTTCCGCCCAGCGTGCCAGTCCGGCGGTGACGGAGCCAAAGTCATCGCCGCCAGCAATCGGAATCCCCGGCAACTGTTCCGCCAGTGCCTTTTTAATCAGCGGCGAGCGGGCGCTACCACCAGTCAGATAGATGACGTCCGGTTTTTCCTGGGCGTTATCCAGCGCCAGTTGCACCTGTTCCAGAATCCGCGCCAACGGCTGGTTGAGGGCGCTCTCCAACCCTTGCTGGCTAATCAGCGTAGCCAGTTCGTCGCGGATAAATGGCAGCGACGCGCGAGTTTCAACTTCACTGGAAAGCGCAATTTTGCTCTCTTCTGCGCAGCGTACCAGGCGATAACTTAAACGTTGCCGCCAGACTTTCTGCAACAGGGCAACTTTTTCCGGTTCGCGGGCATCTCGTACTAAATCATTAAGCAGACGACCATTGGCGCTACTGTAGAAATCGCTTTGCGCAGGTACGTCGTTGATGGCGACCGCATTCCACCACGGCAGAATCGGCAGGGCGATACCTTTTTCTGTATCGCCACCCATGCCCAGCAGTGGCATCAGGTGTTTAAACGCCAGTGCGATATCCAGATCGTTACCGCCAATACGGCAGCCACTGTGACCAAGCAGACTGGCTTCACGATCCAGGCGCGAACGCCACTGGGGGCCCATAAGCAACAATGAACAGTCAGTCGTACCGCCACCGATATCCACCACCAGTACACGTTTTTCTTCCTGCAAGGTCGCTTCGTAATCCAGCCCGGCTGCCACCGGTTCGTACTGGAATACCACATCCTTGAACCCGGCACGCTTCGCCGCACGTTCGAGGATCCCCTGCGCCTGGGCGTTAGCTTCATCGCCACCCAGCCCCTGGAAGTTAATCGGACGGCCAATCACCGCTTGGGTAATCGCTTCAGGTAACTGCGCTTGTGCTTGTTGGCGAATGTGTAACATCATTGCGCAGACCAGATCTTCAAACAGCGCCACCTGCTGCGGTTTTAAACCGCTGGCTCCGAGGAACGATTTCGGTGATTTCACAAACCACACTTCTTCCGGATCATCAATGTACTGCGCCAGTGAGGAAAGACCGAACTGCACGCTTTTCGCCGTAACATCGATATCTTCTTCGCGGTTGTAACGAATCGCCCGACGCAGCAGCGCCTGCGTTTCATCGTCGTTTGCCGGAACATCATGATGGCGGTACAGCCATTCGCTTACAGCTTCACGCGTTGGTGCGCAAAGCATTGAAGGCAGCAGCGAGCTGTCATTTTCCATTTTCAGCAACTGTGGTTTACCGTCACGCATCACCGCTACTGAACAGTTTGCTGTACCGTAATCAAAACCAATAAACACGAAATAATCCCCATGCCGGTGAAGAAGGGGCGTGACTTTAGCGAAATGTTGTCGCCGCGACAACCGGAATATGAAAGCAAAGCGCTGCGTCTGAATAACGTTTATGCTGAAAGCGGATAAAAAAGGAGATGCAATGTATACCCTGAACTGGCAACCGCCGTATGACTGGTCGTGGATGTTGGGATTTCTTGCCACTCGTGCGGTGAGCGGTGTGGAAACGGTCGCTGACAATTATTATGCTCGCAGTCTGGCAGTGGGCGAACATCGGGGCATGATAACGGTGGTTCCTGATGTCGAAAATAATACGTTGCAAGTGAACTTAAGTTCGGGATTAGAACCGGTGGCGACCGGGTGCCTGGCGAAAATAAGCCGCCTGTTTGATCTGCAATGTAATCCGCAGATTGTTAATGGGGCGTTAGGTGAGTTAGGCGCGGCGCGGCCGGGATTGCGTTTACCTGGCTGTGTTGATGCTTTTGAACAGGGCGTGCGCGCCATTTTAGGCCAACTGGTGAGCGTGGCGATGGCGGCGAAATTGACCGCCAAAGTGGTGCAGCTTTATGGCGAACGTCTGGATGATTTCCCGGATTATATCTGCTTTCCCACGCCTCAACGGCTGGCAGCAGCCGACTCGCAGGCGCTAAAAGCGTTGGGGATGCCGCTGAAACGGGCAGAGGCGTTGATCCATCTGGCAAATGCGGTACTGGATGGCTCCTTACCGATAACAATGCCCGGTGATGTTGAGCAGGCGATGAAAACGCTGCAAACCTTTCCTGGAATCGGGCGCTGGACGGCGAATTATTTCGCCTTGCGCGGCTGGCAAGCGAAAGATGTTTTTCTACCGGATGATTATTTAATTAAACAGCGATTTCCGGGAATGACACCGGCACAAATCCGCTGTTATGCCGAACGCTGGAAACCCTGGCGTTCTTATGCGCTGTTGCATATCTGGTATACGGAAGGCTGGCAACCAGATGAAGCATGATGCTGGTCGCCAGGCGGCCGACGAAATGGATGAATTGTAGACGCATCAGGCGATGGGGGCGGCAAAATACTCAGTTAATTGCGAAATAACTGCTATTAACCAGCAAATCCAGCGGTTGGGCATCGGCAATCACCTCGCCATAAATCAGATCGACGCCGATGCCAGAAAGCGTATCCATTACCAGCGGCAGCGTTACTGGCCCGGCGATGGTTTTCAATCCCAGCCGCCGGGCGTGACCCTGAATGATCGAAATCAGCATTTCATCCATCAAATTGCCTTGTACGCTGGCGCATAACTCGTCGTCGAGTAGCAGATAATCTGCCATATTCGCGTTCAGTGCGTTGAAGATTTGCAGGTCGCGTCCCACCTGACTGAGCACGATCCGGCAGCCCGCCAGCCGCAGTTTGTGCATATTTTCTGCGTGGTCGAAAATGGTTTCTGCCGGAATAATCAGATGTAATAACCGTGGTTGTAGTGGGCTATTTTCCAGTTGTTCAAGCAGTTCATCCACCAGCGTGGTGTTGCTTAAACCGGTAACGGAAAGGGGAAGGGCGATGCTTAAGCCTTTACTGGCAACTGCGTTTGCTGCCTGTTGGAAAAATTCATGCAATACCCGGCGATCAAGGGCGAGATTGAGCATCGGATCACTGAAGCTACGGCGAAATGTCAGTTCGTTAATAACCTCGCCGTTACGACTCCAGAGCTTAAGCGAAATCAGCCACAGATTACGCGTTTCCGGAATTCGCGGAGAAGCGACGCCGTGGGCGATCAGCAGCAGATGATTCTCTTTAATCATCATCCACGGAGCATCGAGTGACATCGCTGCCTGTGCGCTATGTGCGGTAACTTGCTGTGGTTCGTAAACCGTCACCTGGCCGCGGCCCGCATTTTTTGAAGCATAACAGGCGATATCGGCCTGCGACATCACATCTGCCGCCTGATGATTGCTGTTATCGATCAGTGTAATTCCTGCGCTGGCTCCAACCCGATGCACACGGCCTTCCCACATAAAGTGGTAGTCATTAATCGTGCTGATAATGCGTGTCGCGATAAAGCGGGCACTTTCAACATTACAGTCAGGTAGTAAAAGACCAAATTCATCACCGCCGAGCCGCGCCAGCACGTCACTGGAGCGCAACAGGTTTAACATCAGCGATGCCAGTTCTCGCAGCAGGGCATCACCTGCCGCGTGCCCGGCGCTGTCATTTACGGCTTTAAAGCGATCAAGATCGATAAACACCAGAGCATGTCGTTGATGCGTACTGCTTACCGTCTGCAAAAGTATCCGCAACTGCTTCTCAAAACTGGCACGGTTGGCGAGATGTGTCAGGGTATCATGGGAGGCGCTGTAGCTAAGCTGGCGCAGCATTTTGCGTGATTCGGTGACGTCCTGAATTACCAGCACCGAACCAATATTGCTGCCATCAAGGGTACTTAGCGGCGTAATGCTGTAATGGACGTCGTAGCTGCCGCCGCTACGGCAGTGGAGAACGACATCTTGTTCGATAGCGGAACGCGACGTGTCGGCACTGTAAATGTTCTCCATTAAGGGACCATTATCACCAAATGTAATTTGCAACACCGTGAGTAGCGGAACACCCAACGCCTCTTCTTGCGTCCAGCCGCTCATCTTCTCGGCAACCGGATTCATAAAGGTGATTTTCATCGCCATATCAATACAGACCACGGCTTCACCGATGGAATCCAGCGTAATGTGCAGGCGCTCTTTTTCCTGAAACAGCGCCTCATTGAGCTGTTTCACTTCGGTCATATCAATATTAATGCCGAGCAGGCGCTCGACTTCGCCCTCTTTATTCAGCACACGATTGGCGAGGGCGCGAATATGGCGGATGCCATCTTTTACGGTAATGCGAAATTCCAGTTTAAAAGGCAAACGAGCCTGCAATGAATCGCGAATCACTTTCTCGGCGTGCCCGCGATCTTCTGGCAGCACACAGTCGTACCACACCTGCCAGTTCGGTTTGACATGTGACGGAATTTCATACAGCTCGAACATCCGCTTATCCCAACTGAAGATGTTAGGCTTCAGCTCCCACTCCCAGATGCCAATGCCACCGGCTTCGTTAGCCAGTGTTATCCGTTCCATCAGACGTTTGTTGATCTGTTCGGTGCGTTTGAGATCGTTTATGTCTTCAATCTGGGCAATAAAATAGAGTGGTGTGCCATCGGTGTGGCGTACCAGTGAGACGGCAAGCAACGCCCAGACAACGTCGCCATTACGGTTGTAGTAGCGTTTTTCCATTGAATAGGTGTTTATTTCACCGCTGATCAACTTCTCAACGTGTTGCAGATCTTTATTGAGATCTTCCGGCCAGGTAAGTTGTTGAAAGGTAATGGCACGCAGCTCTTCCTGGCTGTAACCAAGAAACTGGCATAGCGATTTGTTGGATTGCAGCCATTGCCCTTCGATACCCACTAACGCCATGCCGATGGCGGAATACTCCATCGCATTCCGAAAGCGGGTTTCGCTTTCGGAAATATGCTTGCGTTCAGCGCGAAAGGCATACATCACCATGGTCATGATATTGGCGGGCAGCAGGATCAGCAAAAATGGCAGCCACGGCATATGGCTCATCAGGTAGGTTCGCGGCGTGGCGAGTAAAGCCGGATCGGCTGCCAACATCAGCGACACCATCATCACCGTGGCAAGAAAAATCAAAAAGGCTTCCATCCGTGGCAAACGCACGGCGCTCCACATCAGCAGCACAATAATGAAAGTAAAAGGCCACGGCAGATACCGCATCGAGAGCCAGCTTAACGCCAGCGTGATGGATAACGTTAACAGCGTCTCAAACAGCAACCGCGGGTCGCGATGGCGCAATAGATAGTGTGGCTTAAACAACAATCCCAGCGGGACTAGCGCCAGTGCGCCGATTGATTCGGAAAGCACCCAGATCAGAAATGCTTTAAGTGGATCGTCGTCTGGAACCAGCAAGACAACCAGCACGCCGCCCAATACAGGTGGCACGATAGCGCTGCCAAATGCCAGACGTAGCCAGTCAGCCAGATTTTGTAGTGGGTTATACCACGGTAATAATTTACGCAGCAGCATTGCGCCCACGACGGCCTCAATAATGTTGATGGCCGTCCAGGTCATATTGAGCGAACTGGTAGAAAAAAGCAGTACAGATGCGGCGACATTTCCCAGCGAGCAGGCCAATGCGATTCCCGGCCACATCCGCCCGGCATGGCGGTAAAACGCCACCATCATAATGGACGTCGGAAACCACAGCGGCGCAAGCTGGCTACCAAACTGCGAAAGTTCAAGTGAGAAGAGGGTAAAGATAAACGAGACTAAACCTAAACTGACAAGGTGAAGCAGTGGATGAGGCAGGGTAATTAAAACACGTTGTGATCGTTTACTCATTACCGCTCTATCCATATGGCCAGGTCGCCAGCATTAGTATCTGTGTTTATGCTAGTACAAAAGTTTTACATTTTATATGCGGTTTGTTCATAAAGTGACGTAATTGGCGGCAATTTGCACAACCGGACATAACATCTTTCACATTGCGTTAAAAGCAAACAATTAAATTTGCGTCAGGGAATGGATCGTCAACAATTAACTCTAAATGTGCGGCAACGCTATTCGACTGGTATCAGGCGGATGAAATCCCTATAATTGCCGCGTTTGGTGCTTCGGCACCCCCTTCCTAACATCCAGGTTAATCAGGTCGCTAAATTTATGACTGATCAGTCTCATCAGTGCGTCATTATCGGTATCGCTGGCGCATCGGCTTCCGGCAAGAGTCTCATTGCCAGTACCCTTTATCGTGAATTACGTGAACAAGTGGGTGATGAACACATCGGCGTTATTCCGGAAGACTGCTACTACAAAGATCAAAGCCATCTGTCGATGGAAGAACGCGTTAAGACCAACTACGACCATCCGAGTGCGATGGATCACAGTCTGCTGCTTGAGCATTTACAAGCGCTGAAACGTGGTTCGGCTATTGACCTGCCGGTTTACAGCTATGTTGAACATACGCGTATGAAAGAAACGGTGAAGGTTGAACCGAAGAAAGTCATCATTCTCGAAGGCATTTTGCTGCTGACGGATGCGCGTTTACGTGACGAACTCAACTTCTCCATTTTTGTTGATACCCCGCTGGATATCTGCCTGATGCGCCGCATCAAGCGCGATGTTAACGAGCGCGGGCGTTCGATGGATTCGGTGATGGCGCAATATCAAAAAACCGTGCGCCCAATGTTCCTGCAATTCATTGAACCTTCCAAACAATATGCCGACATTATCGTGCCGCGCGGCGGTAAAAACCGCATCGCGATCGATATATTGAAAGCGAAAATAAGTCAGTTCTTTGAATAAGCCTGGTAAATTGTGTACCGTTCAGTGATAACCTGGTATGCCCTTGACGTAAAAGGCGTTAAGGGAGTGATGCGCGAAAGGAGAAAATGCCATGCGTCTGTGTGACCGAGATATTGAAGCCTGGCTTGATGAAGGCCGTTTGTCGATCAACCCACGTCCGCCGGTGGAGCGTATTAATGGCGCGACGGTGGATGTGCGCCTGGGCAATAAATTTCGTACCTTCCGGGGCCACACGGCAGCGTTTATCGATCTGAGCGGTCCTAAAGACGAAGTGAGCGCGGCCCTTGATCGCGTGATGAGTGATGAGATCGTGCTCGATGAAAACGAGGCGTTTTTTCTTCATCCAGGTGAGCTGGCGCTGGCGGTGACGCTGGAGTCGGTAACCTTGCCTGCTGATTTAGTGGGCTGGCTGGACGGGCGTTCTTCACTGGCGCGTTTAGGGCTGATGGTGCACGTCACCGCACACCGTATCGATCCGGGCTGGTCTGGCTGCATTGTGCTGGAGTTTTACAACTCCGGTAAACTGCCGTTGGCGCTGCGCCCGGGGATGTTAATTGGCGCGCTGAGCTTTGAGCCGCTTTCCGGCCCGGCAGCGCGTCCATACAACCGCCGTGAAGATGCGAAATATCGCAACCAGCAGGGCGCGGTCGCCAGTCGAATCGATAAAGACTAATTCAGGCCCATTGAGGATTCCATGAGACGATTTCTGACGACGCTGATGATACTCCTGGTCGTGCTGGTGGCCGGGTTATCTGCGCTAGTGTTGCTGGTGAATCCGAATGATTTCCGCGACTATATGGTCAAGCAGGTTGCTGCGCGTAGCGGCTATCAATTGCAGTTGGACGGGCCACTGCGTTGGCACGTTTGGCCGCAACTTAGTATTCTCTCCGGGCGCATGTCCCTTACCGCCCAGGGTGCCAGCCAGCCGCTGGTACGAGCCGATAATATGCGCCTTGATGTGGCGCTTTTACCGCTACTGAGCCATCAACTGAGCGTTAAGCAGGTGATGCTGAAAGGCGCAGTCATTCAACTGACGCCGCAGACAGAAGCGGTGCGGAGTGAAGATGCCCCCGTTGCGCCGCGCGATAATACGTTGCCGGAGCTGTCAGAAGATCGCGGCTGGTCGTTTGATATCTCCAGCCTGAAGGTATCTGACAGTGTGCTGGTGTTCCAGCATGAAAATGACGAGCAGGTGACGATTCGCAATATCCGTCTGCAAATGGAGCAAGATCCCCAACATCGTGGCTCGTTTGAGTTCTCCGGGCGGGTTAATCGCGACCAGCGCGACCTCACGTTATCTCTCAAAGGCACGGTGGATGCCTCTGATTATCCGCAAGATTTAACGGCGGCTATTGAACAAATTAACTGGCAGTTGCAGGGCGCAGACTTGCCAAAACAAGGTATTCAGGGGCAGGGGAGTTTCCAGGCCCAGTGGCAAGAGCCACATAAACGTCTGTCATTTCATCAAATCAATTTGACCGCTAACGACAGTACGCTCAGTGGGCAAGCGCAGGTCACGCTGACAGAGAAGCCGGAATGGTTGTTAAGACTGCAATTCCCGCAGCTTAATCTCGATAACTTAATCCCGCTTAATGAAACAGTTAACGGTGAAATCGGTGCTGCGCAGCAGGGGCAGAATCAACCAACGTTACCACGTCCCGTTATTTCCTCGCGTATTGATGAGCCAGCCTACCAGGGGTTAAAAGGTTTTGCCGCCGATATATTGTTGCAGGCTGATAACGTGCGTTGGCGCGGAATGAATTTTACCGATGTCGCCACGCAAATGACCAACAAGTCGGGCTTGTTGGAGATTATCCAACTGCAAGGCAAACTCAACGGTGGGCAAGTTTCGCTGCCGGGCACGCTGGACTCGACGGTAAAAAATCCGCGGATATCCTTTCAACCCCGGCTGGAAAACGTTGAGATTGGCACTATTCTGAAGGCGTTTAACTATCCGATTTCGCTGACCGGCAAAATGTCGCTGGCCGGTGATTTCTCCGGTGCTGACATTGATGCGGAAGATTTCCGCCATAATTGGCAAGGGAAGGCGCATATTGAAATGGCCGACACGCGCATGGAAGGGATGAACTTCCAGCAGATGATCCAGCAGGCGGTAGAACGTAACGGCGGTGATGTGAAGGCTGCTGAAAACTTCGATAATGTGACACGGCTTGACCGTTTTACGACGGATTTGACGCTAAATAATGGCGTCGTGACGTTAAACGACATGCAGGGTGAATCGCCAGTGCTGGCGCTGACAGGGGCTGGCACGTTGAATCTGGCAGAGCAAACCTGTGACACCCAGTTTGATATTCGTGTCGTTGGCGGCTGGAACGGAGAAAGCAAGCTGGTTGAATTCTTCAAAGAAACACCGGTTCCGCTGCGGGTTTATGGCAACTGGCAGCAACTCAATTACAGTCTGCAAGTGGATCAGTTGCTGCGTAAACAGTTACAGGACGAAGCCAAACGTCGCCTGAACGACTGGGCTGAGCGCAATAAAGACTCCCGCAATGGCAAAGATGTGAAGAAGTTGCTGGAGAAGATGTAAGTTTCCAGATGACATAATTTGTAGGCCTGATAAGACGCGTAAAGCGTCGCATCAGGCAATCACGTAGATTACTTTCAGCAAAGATGAATCATCAGTAAAAGTAAGGTATTTCAGCGAGGGTGTTGGTCCGGCTGTAAATCGCCGAATCGTTTCCTGTAGGCCGGGGCAGCCCACATGGATGTGGGCTGAGGGCGCGTTTTACAGGGATGTTACCTCGCGCCCGTACCCGATAGCCGAAAGGAATAAGATGAGGGGACCGCGCCAGCGGCGATTTACCGCCGGGAGCCCGGGTTGCCAGGGTGGTGGCGATTGAGCCACCCTGGCACGTTCACCGGCTTGAGCGTTCCAAAGTAGCGAGGAACATAAAGTGAACGGAACAGCCTTCAATGTCACATACTCTCCCGGTTGAATGAAACGCCTGATGCGACGCTTTACGCGTCTTATCAGGCCTACATGCCCTCACACCTCATACTCCAAATTATCTTCCTTATGCAGCGGAATAATCTGCACCTTCTGCACGCGATGGCTCTCCACCTGCAACGTTTTGAGCAAATAATCCCCTACCTGTACTTCTTCGCCAGGTTGTGGAATGCGCTGCAAATATTCCATCAGCAGCCCGGCAATGGTGTGATATTCACGCTTCTCGTCCAGCGGCAGCGGCACATATTGCACCAGATCTTCCAGCGGCATATGGCCATTCGCCGTCCAGGAGCCGTCGGCGTTTTTCTGAATATCATGACGGGCGTCGATCTCTTCCACTTCGTTCGGCAGGTTCCCGGCGATGGTTTCGGTGACGTCACTTAATGTCACAATCCCTTCCACTGAGCCAAACTCATCCACCACAAAAGCAAAGTGCGTGCGAGCGTTACGGAACTGCTCGAGGGCAGGTAACAATGGCAAGGTTTCCGGAAATACCAGCGGCTGGCGAATTAACACCCGCAGGTTGAGCGGTTCACCGCGCAGCGACTGTTGCAGCAGGTCGATAACGTGAACAACACCGAGCAAATCTTCGGCGTCGTCACCGTCGGTAACGACCAGACGCGTGTGCTGATTTCGCTCCAGTAACCGGCGGATCTCTTCTTCCGGGGCGTTGAGATCAATATGCTCAATATCGTGACGTGAGGTCATAATGCTGCTGACGGTACGCTGGTTCAGATTGAGTACCCGCTCGATCATCCGCCGCTCCTGCGGATTAAAGATTTGCTGATTATCATGATCCACCAGCATTGACGCGGTTTCGGCATCCAGTTCTGCATCTTCTTTTTGCCCGCTTAACAGGCGCATCACTGCTTCGGTTGTGCGCTGACGCAGCGTCTGGTTGGCGGAAAGAAAACGGCGTCGGTTAAAGATGGCTAACTGGTTGAGCGCCTCGATCATCACTGAGAAACCAATAGCAGCGTACAAATACCCCTTCGGAATGGCGAATCCGAAACCTTCCGCGACCAGGCTAAAGCCAATCATCAACAGGAAACTTAAGCACAGTATAACGATGGTTGGGTGGCTATTAACGAACTGAGTTAACGGCTTGCTGGCCATCAGCATCAGACTGATAGCGATAACGACGGCGGCCATCATTACCAGTAAATGATCGACCATCCCAACGGCGGTAATCACCGAGTCGAGAGAGAAGATGGCGTCCAGCACGACTATCTGCGTCACCACGCCCCAGAACTTCGCTCCTTTGCGTTGTGTGGGGTTATTGCTGTCTTTCCCTTCCAGCCGTTCGTTCAGCTCCATCGTAGCTTTGAACAGCAGGAAGAAACCACCGAACAGCATGATTAAGTCGCGGGCGCTAAAGGTAAACGAGCGGAAGCTAAACAGCGGTTGGGTCAGAGTGACCAGCCAGGAGATTGACGCCAGCAGTAACAGGCGCATTAACATTGCCAGCAGTAGTCCGGTAACTCGTGCGCGGTCGCGCTGCTTCGGCGGTAGTTTTTCTGCGAGGATGGCAATAAAGACCAGGTTATCAATACCGAGGACCAGTTCGATCACTATCAGCGTGATTAACCCGGCCCAGATAGACGGATCGGCAATCCATTCCATAGTAAGTGCAATACCTATTCGTTGTATGACAAATGTCACAATTCGATCATGGATAATGATGCGCCAAATTGCAATGCTCAGGCATGACTTATCAGATTTTTATTCACAATGAATCCGGTAATCAATCCCCTTTATTTTGTGTTGAAAATAACTCTCTTACCGCAAATATATTTAAGAAATATCGCATATGGAGGTGGTATATTAAATATTGTCAACATAAAGAAACTCCTAAAAGATACAAAAAATAGCCTTCATATAATTCTTAAAAATAGTCAATTACCGATTTGTTACCTTGCCTGCTATTCCTTTAGCTGTAACACTTCTTCCTGAATTATTGGAGAGCAAGTATTTAATTACCATAATGCTATCTTATAGTCGGGGAAATAATTTCCGGAATAATGCTTTCACATAGACTGTTGCAGGGTGAAAGGGTTAGAAAATTTGAACCAAATCAGTGTATTGGTAGCTAAAAAGCCAGGGGCGGTAGCGTGTCTGGATGCCTGAACGATGAGTCTGAATTATTCTGTCAATAGCCTGCGGATGAAATCAATTTTTTTAGGACTGATGCCAGTTAAATTTTTATTCAATTAACTGCAAGGTAAATGTGCATAGTGATATTGCGACGAATAATGCACAGGATAATGACTCTGCCAAAGTGATAAATAAACAATGATGAAATCCAAAATGAAATTGATGCCATTATTGGTGTCAGTAACCTTGATAAGCGGTTGCACAGTACTTCCGGGCAGCAATATGTCTACGATGGGTAAAGACGTCATCAAACAGCAGGACGCTGATTTCGATCTCGACAAAATGGTGAATGTTTATCCGCTTACCCCACGTCTGGTTGATCAATTACGCCCACGCCCCAACGTGGCGCGCCCTAATATGACGCTGGAAAGTGAGATTGCTAATTACCAGTATCGTGTTGGACCCGGCGATGTTCTTAACGTCACTGTCTGGGATCACCCTGAACTCACCACGCCTGCCGGTCAGTACCGCAGCTCCAGCGATGCCGGTAACTGGGTACAGCCTGACGGCACCATGTTCTATCCGTATATTGGCAAGGTTCACGTGGTGGGCAAAACTCTCGCTGAAATTCGCAGTGATATTACCCGCCGCTTAGCGACATACATCGCTGACCCGCAGGTGGACGTTAATATCGCCGCCTTCCGTTCGCAAAAAGCCTATATCTCCGGCCAGGTGAATAAATCCGGTCAGCAGGCCATTACCAACGTGCCGCTGACCATTCTCGATGCCATTAACGCCGCTGGTGGCCTGACCGACACCGCCGACTGGCGCAACGTCGTTCTGACACACAATGGCCGCGAAGAACGTATTTCTTTGCAGGCGCTGATGCAAAACGGCGATCTCAACCAGAACCGACTGCTTTATCCGGGCGATATTCTTTACGTGCCGCGTAATGACGATCTGAAAGTGTTCGTGATGGGCGAAGTGAAGAAACAGAGCACCCTGAAAATGGACTTTAGCGGCATGACCCTGACTGAAGCCCTGGGCAATGCCGAAGGTATTGATATGACCACCTCTAACGCCAGCGGCATCTTTGTCATTCGCCCGCTGAAAGGCGAGGGCGGGCGCGGCGGCAAGATTGCCAACATCTACCAGTTGGATATGTCCGATGCCACTTCGCTGGTGATGGCGACGGAATTCCGCCTCCAGCCTTACGACGTGGTGTATGTCACCACCGCCCCGGTTTCCCGCTGGAACCGCCTGATCAATCAGTTGCTGCCAACTATTAGCGGTGTCCGTTACATGACGGATACAGCCAGCGACATTCATAACTGGTAATCGTCATGTTTAACAACATCTTAGTTGTCTGCGTCGGCAATATTTGCCGCTCCCCGACGGCGGAGCGCTTACTGCAACGTTATCACCCTGAGCTGAAAGTGGAGTCCGCTGGGCTCGGTGCGTTGGTAGGTAAAGGCGCTGATCCTACCGCCATCAGCGTCGCCGCAGAACATCAACTGTCTCTGGAAGGTCACTGCGCCCGGCAAATCAGCCGCCGCCTGTGTCGCAACTACGACCTGATTTTGACCATGGAAAAGCGCCATATCGCCCGTTTATGCGAGATAGCGCCGGAGATGCGCGGCAAAGTGATGCTGTTTGGTCACTGGGATAACGAATGTGAAATCCCCGACCCCTATCGCAAAAGTCGGGAAACGTTTGCAGCGGTGTACACATTACTTGAACGGTCTGCCCGCCAGTGGGCGCAGGCATTGAACGCAGAGCAGGTATAAGAATGACAGAAAAAGTAAAACAACATGCCGCACCGGTAACGGGCAGTGATGAAATCGATATTGGTCGTCTGGTCGGCACCGTCATTGAAGCGCGCTGGTGGGTGCTTGGCATCACTGCCGTATTCGCCCTCTGTGCCGTGATTTACACCTTCTTCGCCACGCCGATTTACAGCGCCGATGCACTGGTTCAAATCGAACAAAGTGGCGGTAATTCGCTGGTGCAGGACATCGGTTCGGCGTTAGCCAACAAACCGCCAGCATCGGACGCCGAGATCCAGTTGATTCGATCGCGTCTGGTGCTCGGCAAAACGGTTGACGATCTCGACCTTGATATTGCGGTGAGCAAAAACACGTTCCCGATTTTCGGTGCGGGTTGGGATCGTCTGATGGGACGCCAGAACGAGACGGTGAAAGTGACCACCTTTAATCGTCCAAAAGAGATGGCGGATCAGGTATTTACGCTTAACGTTCTGGACAACAAAAACTACACCCTGATCAGTGATGGTGGCTTTAGCGCCCGTGGGCAAGCAGGCCAGATGCTGAAAAAAGAGGGCGTCGCGCTGATGGTCGAAGCCATTCACGCCAGTCCGGGCAGTGCGTTTACGGTTACGAAATACTCCACGCTCGGGATGATTAATCAACTGCAAAATAGCCTGACGGTAACGGAGAACGGCAAAGACGCTGGTGTACTTAGCCTGACTTATACCGGTGAAGATCGCGAACAGATCCGCGACATTCTTAACAGCATCGCCCGTAACTATCAGGAACAAAATATTGAACGTAAGTCGGCAGAAGCGTCGAAAAGCCTCGCCTTCCTCGCACAGCAGTTGCCGGAAGTGCGCAGCCGCCTTGATGTCGCTGAAAACAAACTGAATGCCTTCCGTCAGGATAAAGATTCCGTCGATTTACCGCTGGAAGCAAAAGCAGTGCTCGATTCGATGGTCAACATCGACGCACAGCTTAACGAACTGACCTTTAAAGAGGCGGAAATCTCCAAACTGTATACCAAAGTCCACCCGGCCTACCGTACCTTGCTGGAGAAACGTCAGGCACTGGAAGACGAAAAAGCCAAACTTAACGGCCGGGTGACGGCGATGCCGAAAACTCAGCAAGAGATTGTGCGCCTGACCCGCGATGTGGAATCTGGTCAACAGGTCTATATGCAACTGCTGAATAAAGAGCAGGAGCTGAAAATTACTGAAGCCAGTACCGTCGGTGATGTACGTATTGTTGACCCGGCAATCACCCAGCCTGGTGTACTGAAACCGAAGAAAGGGTTGATTATTCTTGGTGCGATTATCCTCGGCCTGATGCTCTCCATTGTTGGCGTGTTGCTGCGCTCACTGTTTAATCGCGGTATTGAAAGCCCGCAGGTGCTGGAAGAACATGGCATCAGCGTTTACGCCAGCATTCCACTGTCGGAATGGCAGAAAGCACGCGATAGTGTCAAAACGATTAAAGGTATTAAACGCTACAAACAGAGCCAGTTGTTGGCGGTGGGGAATCCAACCGATCTGGCGATTGAAGCCGTCCGCAGTCTGCGTACCAGCCTGCACTTCGCGATGATGCAGGCGCAAAATAATGTGCTGATGCTGACCGGGGTTAGCCCGTCAATTGGTAAAACCTTTGTCTGTGCCAACCTTGCCGCGGTGATCAGTCAGACCAATAAACGGGTGTTGTTGATCGACTGCGATATGCGCAAAGGCTATACCCACGAGTTACTCGGCACCAATAACGTCAATGGCCTGTCGGAGCTACTGATTGGCAAGGGTGATATTGCGGCCAGTGCCAAACCCACTTCGATTCCTAATTTTGACCTGATCCCGCGCGGTCAGGTGCCGCCAAATCCGTCTGAACTTCTGATGAGCGAACGCTTTGCCGAACTGGTGAGCTGGGCGAGTAAAAACTACGACCTGGTGTTGATTGATACGCCGCCGATTCTGGCGGTGACCGATGCGGCAATTGTCGGGCGTCATGTCGGAACCACCTTGATGGTGGCGCGTTATGCGGTCAACACCTTGAAAGAAGTGGAAACCAGCCTCAGCCGTTTTGAGCAAAACGGGATTACGGTGAAAGGGGTGATTCTGAACTCCATCTTCCGCCGCGCCAGTGCGTATCAGGATTATGGCTACTACGAATATGAATATAAGTCGGATGCAAAATAACGAGGTCGGTTTCCCGATACCTGCATTCGCACCGCCCCGTAGGCCGGATAAGGCGTTCACGCCGCATCCGGCAAGCAAACCAGCTCATAAGCCGGGAGAACAAACTATGAAAGAAAATCCGCTGATCTCAATCTATATGCCGACCTGGAACCGCCAACAACTGGCGATTCGGGCGATCAAATCGGTCCTGCGCCAGGACTACAGCAACTGGGAGATGATCATCGTTGATGATTGCTCTACGTCCTGGGAACAGTTGCAACAATACGTCACAGCCCTCAATGACCCACGCATCACCTACATTCACAACGATATTAACAACGGAGCCTGCGCGGTACGCAACCAGGCGATTATGCTGGCTCAAGGGGAATACATCACCGGGATCGATGACGATGACGAGTGGACACCCAACCGCCTGAGCGTCTTCTTCGCCCATAAACAGCAACTGGTCACTCACGCCTTTTTGTACGCTAACGACTACGTTTGCCAGGGCGAAGTCTATTCCCAACCGGCAAGCCTGCCGCTGTATCCTAAATCGCCGTATTCACGCCGCCTGTTCTACAAGCGCAACATCATCGGCAACCAGGTTTTTACCTGGGCGTGGCGTTTCAAAGAGTGCTTGTTCGATACCGAACTGAAAGCGGCACAGGATTACGACATCTTCCTGCGGATGGTGGTGGAGTATGGCGAACCGTGGAAAGTGGAAGAGGCGACGCAGATCCTGCATATCAATCACGGCGAAATGCAGATCACCTCGTCACCGAAAAAATTCTCCGGATACTTCCATTTTTACCGCAAGCACAAAGACAAATTCGACCGCGCCAGCAAAAAGTATCAACTGTTTACCCTCTATCAAATCCGCAATAAGCACATGACCTGGCGCACTTTGCTGACACTGTTGTCAGTGCGCAATGGTAAACGTCTGGCGGACGGGCTGCGGGGGCGCTAAGGATGCTGGAAGATCTGCGCGCCAATAGCTGGAGTCTCCGCCCGTGCTGCATGGTTCTCGCCTATCGCGTTGCCCATTTTTGCTCGGTGTGGCGCAAAAAGAACGTCCTCAACAATCTGTGGGCGGTTCCGCTGCTGGTGCTGTATCGCATTATCACTGAATGCTTTTTCGGTTATGAAATCCAGGCTGCCGCGACCATCGGACGTCGTTTTACCATCCATCACGGCTACGCGGTGGTGATCAATAAAAACGTGGTGGCGGGGGATGATTTCACCATTCGCCACGGCGTCACTATTGGCAATCGAGGAGCCGACAACATGGCGTGCCCCCAAATTGGCAACGGCGTCGAACTCGGTGCCAATGTCATTATTCTTGGCGATATCACCATTGGTCACAACGTGACTGTCGGCGCGGGCAGCGTGGTGCTCGATGCTGTCCCGGACAACGCGCTGGTGGTGGGAGAAAAAGCGCGAGTGAAGGTAATTAAATGAATATTTTGCAATTTAATGTGCGGCTGGCGGAGGGCGGGGCGGCAGGCGTGGCGTTAGATCTCCACCAGCGCGCACTGCAACAGGGGCTGGCGTCACATTTTGTCTACGGCTACGGCAAGGGCGGCAAAGAGAGTGTCAGCCATCAAAACTATCCGCAGGTGATTAAACACACCCCACGCCTGACGGCGATGGCGAATATCGCACTGTTTCCACTGTTTAACCGCGACGTGTTCGGCAATTTTAATGCGTTATATCGCACCATTACCCGCACGCAGGGGCCAGTGGTGCTGCATTTTCATGTCCTGCACAGTTACTGGTTGAATCTCAACAACGTGGTGAGATTTTGCGAAAAAGTGAAAAACCACAAGCCAGATGTCACTCTGCTCTGGACGCTGCACGACCACTGGAGTGTCACCGGACGCTGCGCCTTTACCGACGGTTGTGAAGGCTGGAAAACGGGCTGTCAGAAATGCCCGACTCTAAATAACTATCCGCCGGTGAAGGTTGATCGCGCGCACCAGCGAGTTACAGGCAAACGCCAGTTGTTCCGTGAGATGCTGGCGCTGGGCTGTCAGTTTATTTCCCCCAGCCAGCATGTGGCTGACGCTTTCAATAGTCTGTACGGGCCTGGGCGTTGCCGGATTATCAATAACGGGATTGACGTGGCAACCGAGGCAATTCTGGCGGAACTGCCACCGGTGCGCGAAACCCAGGGCAAGCCGAAAATCGCTGTGGTGGCGCATGACCTGCGTTATGACGGCAAAACTAACCAGCGACTGGTACGCGAAATGATGGCGCTGGGCGATAAAATCGAACTTCATACCTTCGGTAAGTTCTCGCCGTTTAGCGCAGGCAACGTGGTCAATCACGGTTTTGAAACCGACAAACGTAAGCTGATGAGCGCGCTTAATCAAATGGATGCGCTGGTATTTAGCTCTCGCGTCGATAACTACCCGCTGATTTTGTGTGAAGCGTTATCCATCGGTGTGCCGGTGATTGCCACTCACAGCGACGCGGCGTGGGAAGTGCTGCAAAAGTCTGGCGGTAAAACCGTCAGCGAAGAAGAAGTGCTGCAACTGGTGCAGTTAAGTAAACCAGAAATCGCGCAGGCGATATTTGGCACCACACTTACCGGGTTCAGCCAGCGCAGTCGCACCGCCTACAGTGGACAACAGATGCTGGAGGAGTATGTCAAGTTCTATCAGGATCTGTAGCTACCTGCTGTTGCCGCTGATTTACCTGCTGGTTAACGTCAAAATCGCCCAGCTTGGCGAAAGTTTTCCCATCACCATCGTCACCTTTTTGCCTGTCTTGTTGTTGCTGTTTTTAGAGCGCATCAGCGTTAAAAAATTGATGATAGCGTTAGGGATTGGTGCGGGACTCACGGCGTTTAACTACCTGTTTGGTCAGTCTTTGGATGCCAGCAAATACGTTACCTCGACGATGCTGTTTGTCTATATCGTGATCATTATTGGCATGGTGTGGAGCATTCGCTTTAAAACCATTTCGCCACACAACCACCGCAAGATATTACGCTTCTTTTATTTGGTGGTTGGGCTGGTGGTGGCGCTGGCGGCGGTGGAGATGGCGCAAATTATCCTTACTGGCGGCAGCAGTATTATGGAGTCGATTTCGAAATACCTGATTTACAGTAACAGCTATGTACTGAATTTCATTAAATTCGGTGGCAAGCGCACCACGGCACTTTATTTCGAACCAGCATTTTTCGCTCTGGCATTAATCTCAATTTGGCTCAGTATCAAACAGTTTGGTATCAAAACCCCTAAAACCGATGCTATGATTCTCGCAGGGATAATATTATCCGGATCGTTTTCAGGGGTTATGACCTTTATCCTGTTTTATTTGCTGGAGTGGGCATTTCAGTATCTGAATAAAGAGGCGATTAAGAAAAAATTACCGCTGGCATTGATTTCTTTGGCTGTATTCCTGGTTGGTGTGGTCATTGCGTTTCCTTATATTTCCACCCGTCTGGGAGATTTAGGTACGGAAGGATCGTCATCGTATTATCGTATTGTTGGTCCGCTGGTGATGGTCGGTTATTCTTTGACCCATATTGACGGTGTGGTCAGATTTGGCTCACTTTATGAATATGTCGCATCATTCGGAATATTTAACGGTGCGGATGTCGGAAAAACCATAGACAATGGTTTATATCTGCTGATTATTTATTTTTCCTGGTTCGCGGTGTTTTTATCGCTGTGGTACATGGGGAAAGTGATAAAAATGATGCTCAACGCTTTTGGTGATAACCGCAATTTTCGCGTGCAATTATATCTTTTTACTCCGGTGTCGCTGTTTTTTACCGGTTCAATATTTAGCCCGGAATATGCATTTTTAATCGTCTGTCCGTTTATTTTGCGAAAAGCGTTAAATATACACCCTAAATAATTCGAGTTGCAGGAAGTTGGTGACACAGCGAATCCCAGGAGCCTACACGAGTACGTGACTGGGGGGAGCGAGGAAAACCAACGCACATGCAGCTTGAAGTATGACGGGTATTACGAGGTAAGAACATGTTGCTTAGCATAATCACCGTCGCGTTTCGTAATCTCGAAGGGATAGTTAAAACACACGCCTCCCTGACGCATCTGGCGCAGGCGGAGGATATCAGCTTCGAATGGATTGTTGTCGATGGCGGTTCGAATGACGGCAGCCGTGAGTATCTGGAAAATCTCAATGGTGTTCATAACTTACGTTTTGTCAGTGAGCCAGATAACGGCATCTACGACGCCATGAACAAAGGCATTGCGATGGCGCAAAGCAAATTTGCTTTGTTTCTCAACTCGGGCGATATCTTTCACCCGAATGCCGCGAATTTTGTGCGTAAGTTAAAAACACAACAAGATAACGTGATGGTCACTGGCGATGCGCTGCTGGATTTTGGCGATGGCCATAAAATTAAACGTAGCGCCAAACCTGGCTGGTATATTTATCACAGTCTGCCCGCCAGTCATCAGGCGATATTTTTCCCGGTTTCTGGTCTGAAAAAATGGCGTTATGATCTGGAATATAAAGTTTCTTCCGATTACGCGCTGGCGGCCAAAATGTATAAGGCCGGTTACGCATTTAAAAAACTCAATGGACTGGTGTCTGAATTTTCCATGGGGGGCATTTCTACCACCAATAATATGGAATTGTGTGCAGACGCCAAAAAAGTACAACGACAAATATTACATGTGCCTGGCTTCTGGGCTGAATTATCCTGGCATTTACGCCAGCGTACTACCTCAAAGACGAAAGCCTTATATAACAAAAGCTGAATATAAGGGAAAACGATGCAGGATTTAAGTGGGTTCTCGGTGCCGAAAGGGTTCCGGGGCGGCAACGCGATTAAAGTGCAATTATGGTGGGCGGTACAGGCAACATTATTTGCCTGGTCACCGCAAGTATTGTATCGCTGGCGGGCATTTTTGTTACGTTTATTCGGCGCAAAAATAGGAAAAAACGTAGTTATTCGCCCGTCAGTAAAAATTACTTATCCGTGGAAATTAACTTTAGGTGATTACGCGTGGATCGGTGATGAGGTTAATTTATATACCCTTGGCGAAATTACCATTGGCGCTCATTCGGTAATTTCACAAAAAAGTTATTTGTGTACCGGCAGTCATGATCATGCAAGTGACTATTTCACTATTAACGCCTTGCCAATTGTGATTGGCGAGAAATGCTGGCTGGCGACGGATGTTTTTGTCGCGCCCGGCGTCACTATTGCCGACGGCACCGTCGTAGGTGCGCGAAGCAGTGTTTTTAAATCGCTTCCGGCAAATGTGGTTTGCCGGGGGAACCCCGCAGTGGTGATACGCAAACGCGTTGAAACTGAATAAATTCAAAAAATACAGAGGAATAAGACATGTCAAAAGTCGCTCTCATCACCGGCGTAACCGGACAAGATGGTTCTTACCTGGCAGAACTGCTGCTGGAGAAAGGTTACGAGGTGCATGGTATTAAGCGCCGCGCATCGTCATTCAATACCGAGCGCGTGGATCATATTTATCAGGATCCACACACCTGCAATCCGAAATTCCATCTGCATTATGGCGACCTGAGTGATACCTCCAACCTGACGCGCATTTTGCGTGAAGTACAGCCGGATGAAGTGTACAACCTGGGGGCGATGAGCCACGTTGCGGTTTCTTTTGAATCACCGGAATATACCGCAGACGTTGACGCGATGGGCACACTGCGTCTGTTGGAGGCGATCCGCTTCCTCGGTCTGGAAAAGAAAACCCGTTTCTATCAGGCTTCCACCTCTGAACTGTACGGTCTGGTGCAGGAAATTCCACAGAAAGAGACTACGCCGTTCTACCCGCGCTCTCCGTATGCGGTCGCCAAACTGTACGCCTACTGGATAACCGTCAACTACCGCGAATCCTATGGCATGTACGCCTGCAACGGCATTCTGTTTAATCATGAATCGCCGCGCCGTGGCGAAACCTTCGTCACCCGCAAAATTACCCGCGCAATCGCCAACATCGCTCAGGGGCTGGAGTCCTGCCTGTACCTCGGCAATATGGATTCCCTGCGTGACTGGGGTCATGCCAAAGATTACGTAAAAATGCAGTGGATGATGCTGCAACAGGAACAGCCAGAAGATTTCGTTATCGCGACCGGCGTTCAGTATTCCGTGCGCCAGTTTGTGGAAATGGCGGCGGCACAACTGGGTATCAAACTGCGCTTTGAAGGCACGGGCGTTGAAGAGAAGGGCATAGTGGTTTCCGTCACCGGGCATGACGCACCAGGCGTAAAACCGGGTGATGTAATTATCGCCGTTGACCCACGTTACTTCCGTCCGGCTGAAGTTGAAACGCTGCTCGGTGATCCGACCAAAGCGCACGAAAAACTGGGCTGGAAACCGGAAATCACCCTCAAAGAGATGGTCTCTGAAATGGTGGCTAACGACCTTGAGGCAGCGAAAAAACACTCTCTGCTGAAATCTCACGGCTACGACGTGGCGATCGCGCTGGAGTCTTAAGCATGAGTAAACAACGTATTTTTATCGCTGGCCATCGCGGGATGGTCGGTTCCGCCATCAAGCGCCAGCTCGAACAGCGCGGCGATGTGGAACTGGTATTGCTTACCCGCGACGAACTGAACCTGCTGGACAGCCGCGCGGTGGATGATTTCTTTGCCAGTGAGCGCATTGACCAGGTGTATCTGGCGGCGGCGAAAGTGGGCGGCATTGTTGCCAACAATACTTATCCGGCGGATTTCATCTACCAGAACATGATGATTGAGAGCAACATCATTCATGCCGCGCATCAGAACGACGTGAACAAACTGCTCTTTCTCGGTTCGTCCTGCATCTACCCAAAACTGGCAAAACAGCCGATGGCAGAAAGCGAGTTGTTACAGGGGACGCTGGAGCCGACCAATGAGCCCTACGCGATTGCCAAAATCGCCGGGATCAAACTGTGCGAATCATACAACCGCCAATATGGACGCGATTACCGCTCGGTCATGCCGACCAACCTGTACGGGCCACATGACAACTTCCACCCGAGTCACTCGCACGTGATCCCTGCATTGCTGCGCCGCTTCCACGAGGCGACAGCACAGAATGCGCCGGACGTGGTGGTGTGGGGCAGCGGCACACCGATGCGCGAATTTCTGCATGTCGATGATATGGCGGCGGCGAGCATTCATGTGATGGAGCTGGCGCACGAAGTCTGGTTGGAGAACACCCAGCCGATGCTGTCGCACATTAACGTTGGCACCGGCGTTGACTGCACCATCCGCGAGCTGGCGCAAACTATCGCTAAAGTGGTGGGCTACAAAGGTCGGGTAGTTTTCGACGCCAGCAAACCGGACGGCACGCCGCGCAAACTGTTGGATGTGACACGCCTGCATCAACTTGGCTGGTATCACGAAATCTCACTGGAGGCGGGGCTTGCCAGCACCTACCAGTGGTTTCTTGAGAATCAAGTGCGTTTTCGGGGGTAATGATGTTTTTACGTCAGGAAGACTTTGCCACAGTAGTGCGCTCGACCCCGCTTGTCTCTCTCGACTTTATTGTCGAGAACAGCCGCGGCGAGTTCCTGCTTGGCAAAAGAACCAACCGCCCGGCGCAGGGTTACTGGTTTGTGCCGGGAGGGCGCGTGCAGAAGGATGAAACGCTGGAAGCCGCATTTGAGCGGCTGACGCTGGCGGAACTGGGGCTGCGACTGCCGATGAAAGCAGGCCAGTTTTACGGCGTCTGGCAGCATTTTTATGACGATAACTTCTCCGGTACAGATTTCACCACCCACTATGTGGTGCTCGGTTTTCGCTTCAGGGTAGCGGAAGAAGAGCTGTTGCTGCCGGACGAACAGCATGACGATTACCGCTGGTTGACGGCGGACGCGCTGCTGGCCAGTGACGATGTTCATGCGAACAGCCGCGCCTATTTTCTCGCTGAGAAGCGTGCCGGAGTGCCTGGCTTATGAAAATTCTGGTCTACGGCATTAACTACTCGCCAGAGCTAACCGGCATCGGCAAATACACTGGCGAGATGGTGGAATGGCTGGCAGCACAAGGTCATGAAGTGCGGGTCATTACCGCGCCGCCTTACTATCCGCAGTGGCAGGTGGGCGAGAACTATTCCGCCTGGCGGTACAAACGGGAAGAGGGCACAGCCACGGTGTGGCGCTGCCCGCTGTATGTGCCAGAACAGCCCAGTACCCTGAAACGCCTTTTGCATCTTGGCAGTTTTGCCGTCAGCAGTTTCTTCCCGCTGATGGCGCAACGCCGCTGGAGGCCGGATCGCATTATCGGCGTGGTGCCAACGCTGTTTTGCACGCCGGGAATGCGCCTGCTGGCAAAACTCTCTGGCGCGCGTACCGTGCTGCATATTCAGGATTACGAAGTGGACGCCATGCTGGGGCTGGGTCTTGCCGGAAAAGGCAACGGCGGCAAAGTGGCCCACCTGGCAACAGCGTTCGAACGTAGCGGGCTGCACAACGTTGATAATGTCTCCACGATTTCACGCTCGATGATGAATAAAGCCATCGAAAAAGGCGTGGCGGCGGAAAAAGTCATCTTCTTCCCCAACTGGTCGGAAATCGCTCGTTTTCAGCACGTTGCACAGGCCGATGTCGACGCCCTTCGTAACCAGCTTGGTCTGCCGGATAACAAAAAAATCATTCTTTACTCCGGCAATATTGGCGAAAAGCAGGGGCTGGAAAACGTTATTGAAGCCGCCGATCGCCTGCGCGATGAACCGTTGATTTTTGCCATTGTCGGGCAGGGCGGCGGCAAAGCGCGGCTGGAAAAAATGGCGCAGCAGCGTGGGCTGCGCAACATGCAATTTTTCCCGCTGCAATCGTATAAAGCCTTGCCCGCACTGCTGAAGATGGGCGATTGCCATCTGGTAGTGCAAAAACGCGGCGCGGCAGATGCCGTATTGCCGTCGAAACTGACCAATATTCTGGCGGCAGGCGGTAACGCGGTGATTACCGCAGAAGCCCACACAGAACTGGGGCAGCTTTGCGCCACCTTTCCAGGTATTGCGGTTTGCGTAGAACCGGAATCGGTAGAGGCGCTGGTGGCGGGGATCCGCCAGGCGCTCCTGGTGCCCAGACACAACACGGTGGCACGTGAATATGCCGAACGCACGCTCGATAAAGAGAACGTGTTACGTCAATTTATAAATGATATTCGGGGATAATTATGGCGCAGTCGAAACTCTATCCTGTGGTGATGGCAGGTGGCTCCGGTAGCCGCTTATGGCCGCTTTCCCGCGTACTTTACCCCAAGCAGTTTTTATGCCTGAAAGGTGATCTCACCATGCTGCAAACCACCATCTGCCGCCTGAATGGCGTGGAGTGCGAAAGCCCGGTGGTGATTTGCAATGAACAACATCGTTTTATTGTCGCGGAGCAATTGCGTCAACTAAACAAACTCACCGAGAACATTATTCTCGAACCGGTAGGGCGCAACACCGCACCTGCCATTGCGCTGGCGGCACTGGCGACAAAACGCCATAGCCCCGAGAGCGACCCGTTAATGCTGGTGCTGGCGGCGGATCATGTGATTGCCGATGAGGACGCTTTTCGCAGCGCCGTGCGTAATGCCATGCCGTATGCCGAAGCGGGCAAGCTGGTGACCTTCGGCATTGTGCCGGATCTACCTGAAACCGGTTATGGCTATATTCGTCGCGGCGACGTTTCCCCCGGCGAGCAGGATATGGTGGCCTTTGAAGTGGCGCAGTTTGTCGAAAAACCGAATCTGGAAACCGCGCAGGGCTATGTGGCAAACGGTGATTATTACTGGAACAGCGGCATGTTCCTGTTCCGCGCCGGACGTTATCTCGAAGAACTGAAAAAATATCGTCCGGATATTCTCGACGCCTGTGAAAAAGCGATGAGCGCCATCGATCCGGATCTCGATTTTATTCGTGTGGATGAAGAAGCGTTTCTCGCCTGCCCGGAAGAGTCGGTGGATTACGCGGTCATGGAACGCACGGCAGATGCCGTTGTGGTGCCGATGGATGCGGGCTGGAGCGATGTCGGTTCCTGGTCCTCATTATGGGAGATCAGCGCACACACCGCCGAGGGCAATGTTTGCCACGGCGACGTGATTAATCACAAAACCGAAAACAGCTATGTGTATGCCGAATCTGGCCTGGTGACCACCGTTGGGGTGAAAGATCTGGTCGTGGTGCAGACCAAAGACGCGGTGTTGATTGCCGATCGGAACGCGGTGCAGGATGTGAAAAAAGTGGTCGAGCAGATCAAAGCTGATGGTCGTCATGAGCATCGGGTGCATCGCGAAGTGTACCGCCCGTGGGGCAAATATGACTCTATCGACGCAGGCGACCGCTACCAGGTGAAACGCATCACCGTGAAACCGGGCGAGGGGTTGTCGGTACAGATGCACCATCACCGGGCAGAACACTGGGTGGTGGTGGCGGGAACGGCAAAAGTCACCATTGACGGTGATATCAAACTGCTTGGTGAAAACGAGTCCATTTATATTCCGCTGGGGGCGACGCATTGCCTGGAAAATCCGGGGAAAATTCCGCTCGATTTAATTGAAGTGCGCTCCGGCTCTTATCTCGAAGAGGATGATGTGGTGCGTTTTTCGGATCGCTACGGACGGGTGTGAACGCCTTATCCGACCTGTGGTTCGGGTTTTGTAGGCCTGATAAGGCGCGGTAGCGTCGCATCAGGCAATGAATGCCGAATCGCGATGTAAATAACGACAAAAACAAAATTGGCCGCTTCGGTCAGGGCCAACTATTGCCTGAAAAAGGGTATCGACATGAAAAAATTAACCTGCTTTAAAGCCTACGATATTCGCGGAAAATTAGGCGAAGAACTGAATGAAGATATTGCCTGGCGTATTGGTCGCGCCTATGGCGAATTTCTTAAACCGAAAACTATTGTATTAGGTGGTGATGTCCGCCTCACCAGTGAAACCTTAAAACTGGCGCTGGCAAAAGGTTTACAGGACGCGGGCGTCGATGTGCTGGATATCGGCATGTCAGGCACCGAAGAGATCTATTTTGCCACGTTCCATCTCGGCGTAGATGGCGGTATCGAAGTCACCGCCAGCCATAATCCGATGGATTACAACGGCATGAAACTGGTGCGCGAAGGGGCTCGCCCGATCAGCGGCGATACCGGACTGCGCGACGTCCAGCGTCTGGCTGAAGCCAATGACTTCCCGCCTGTCGATGAAACAACACGTGGTCGCTATCAGCAAATCAACCTGCGTGACGCTTACGTTGATCACCTGTTCGGTTATATCAACCACAAAAACCTCACGCCGCTCAAGCTGGTGATCAACGCCGGTAACGGCGCTGCGGGGCCGGTGGTGGATGCTATCGAAGCCCGTCTGAAAGCACTCGACGCCCCCGTGGAATTAATCAAGGTGCACAACACGCCAGACGGCAATTTCCCCAACGGTATTCCTAATCCGCTGCTGCCGGAATGCCGTGACGATACGCGTAATGCGGTTATCAAACACGGTGCGGACATGGGTATTGCCTTTGATGGCGATTTCGACCGCTGCTTCCTGTTCGACGAAAAAGGGCAGTTTATCGAGGGCTACTACATCGTCGGCCTGCTGGCAGAAGCGTTCCTCGAAAAAAATCCTGGCGCGAAGATCATCCACGATCCGCGTCTCTCCTGGAACACTGTCGATGTGGTGACCGCTGCAGGCGGTACGTCGGTGATGTCGAAAACCGGACACGCCTTTATTAAAGAACGTATGCGCAAGGAAGACGCCATCTACGGTGGCGAAATGAGCGCCCATCACTATTTCCGTGATTTTGCTTATTGCGACAGCGGCATGATCCCGTGGCTGCTGGTAGCCGAACTGGTGTGCCTGAAAGGGAAAACACTGGGTGAACTGGTGCGTGACCGCATGACGGCATTTCCGGCAAGTGGGGAGATCAACAGCAAGCTGGCGCAACCCGCTGAGGCAATTAACCGCGTCGAACAGCACTTTAGCCGCGAGGCGCTGGCGGTGGATCGCACCGACGGTATCAGCATGACCTTTGCCGACTGGCGTTTCAATCTGCGCTCTTCCAACACCGAACCGGTGGTGCGGCTGAATGTGGAATCGCGCGGCGATGTGCCGCTGATGGAAGCGCGAACGCGCACTCTGCTGACGTTGCTGAACGAGTAATGTCTGTTTTTCCCTTACCCCATTGCGGGTAAGGGGCTAATAACAGGAACAACGATGACAAATCTAAAAAAGCGCGAGCGAGCGAAAACCAATGCATCGTTAATCTCTATGGTGCAACGCTTTTCAGATATCACCATCATGTTTGCCGGGCTATGGCTGGTTTGCGAAGTGAGCGGGCGGTCATTCTTCTACATGCATCTGTTGGTGGCGCTGATTACGCTGGTGGTGTTCCAGATGTTGGGCGGCATCACCGATTTTTATCGCTCATGGCGAGGTGTTCGGGCAGCGACAGAATTTGCCCTGCTGCTACAAAACTGGACCTTAAGCGTGATTTTCAGCGCCGGACTGGTGGCGTTCAACAATGATTTCGATACGCAACTGAAAATCTGGCTGGCGTGGTATGGGCTGACCAGCATCGGACTGGTGGTTTGCCGTTCGTGTATTCGCATTGGGGCGGGATGGTTGCGTAATCATGGCTATAACAAACGCATGGTCGCGGTGGCGGGGGACTTAGCCGCCGGACAAATGCTGATCGAGAGCTTCCGTAATCAGCCGTGGTTAGGGTTTGAAGTGGTGGGCGTATATCACGATCCGAAGCCGGGCGGCGTTTCTAATGACTGGGCAGGCAACCTGCAACAACTGGTTGAGGACGCTAAGGCGGGCAAGATTCATAACGTCTATATCGCCATGCAGATGTGCGACGGCGCGCGAGTGAAAAAGCTGGTACATGCGTTGGCAGACACCACCTGTTCGGTGCTGCTGATCCCCGATGTATTTACTTTCAACATTCTCCATTCACGTATCGAAGAGATGAACGGCGTACCGGTGGTACCGCTGTACGACACGCCGCTTTCTGGGGTTAACCGCCTGATCAAACGCGCTGAAGATATTGTGCTGGCTACCTTGATCTTACTGCTGATCTCCCCGGTGCTGTGCTGCATTGCCCTGGCAGTGAAACTGAGTTCCCCTGGGCCAATAATTTTCCGCCAGACCCGCTATGGCATGGATGGCAAGCCGATCAAAGTGTGGAAGTTTCGCTCTATGAAAGTGATGGAAAATGACAACGTCGTGACCCAGGCGACACAAAACGATCCGCGTGTGACCAGAGTGGGGAACTTTCTACGCCGAACCTCGCTGGATGAACTGCCGCAATTTATCAATGTGCTGACGGGAGGAATGTCGATTGTTGGTCCGCGCCCGCACGCGGTGGCGCATAACGAACAATATCGCCAGCTCATTGAAGGCTACATGCTGCGCCATAAAGTGAAACCAGGCATTACCGGTTGGGCGCAGATTAACGGCTGGCGCGGCGAGACCGACACGCTGGAGAAAATGGAAAAACGCGTCGAGTTTGACCTTGAGTATATCCGCGAATGGAGCGTCTGGTTCGATATCCGGATCGTTTTCCTGACGGTGTTCAAGGGCTTCGTTAACAAAGCGGCATATTGATATGAGCTTACGTGAAAAAACCATCAGTGGCGCGAAGTGGTCAGCGATTGCCACGGTGATCATCATCGGCCTGGGACTGGTACAGATGACCGTGTTGGCGCGGATTATCGATAACCATCAGTTCGGCCTGCTTACCGTGTCGCTGGTGATCATTACGCTGGCAGATACGCTTTCTGACTTCGGCATCGCCAACTCCATTATTCAGCGGAAAGAAATCAGTCACCTTGAACTCACCACACTGTACTGGCTGAACGTTGGGCTGGGGATCGTGGTGTGCGCGGCGGTGTTTTTGTTGAGTGACGCCATTGGTGGCGTGCTGAATAACCCGGATTTGGTGCCGTTGATTAAAACATTGTCGCTGGCGTTTGTGGTGATCCCCCACGGGCAACAGTTCCGCGCGTTGATGCAGAAGGAACTGGAGTTCAACAAGATCGGCATGATCGAAACCAGCGCCGTGCTGGCGGGCTTTACCTTTACGGTGGTTAGCGCTCATTTCTGGCCACTGGCGATGACCGCAATCCTTGGTTATCTGGTCAATAGTGCGGTGAGAACGCTGCTGTTTGGCTACTTTGGCCGTAAAATTTATCGTCCCGGCCTGCGTTTTTCGCTGGCGTCGGTGGCACCAAACTTACGCTTTGGTGCCTGGCTGACGGCAGACAGCATCATCAACTATCTCAATACCAACCTTTCAACGCTGGTGCTGGCACGTATTCTCGGCGCGGGCGTGGCGGGGGGCTACAACCTGGCGTACAACGTGGCTGTTGTACCGCCGATGAAGTTGAACCCGATAATCACCCGCGTGCTGTTTCCAGCGTTCGCCAAAATTCAGGACGACACCGAAAAGCTGCGCGTCAACTTCTACAAGCTGCTGTCGGTGGTGGGGATTATCAACTTTCCAGCGCTGTTGGGATTGATGGTGGTAGCCAATAATTTTGTGCCGCTGGTATTTGGTGAGAAATGGAACAGCATCATTCCGGTGCTGCAATTGCTGTGCGTGGTGGGGCTACTGCGTTCAGTGGGTAACCCGATTGGTTCGCTGCTGATGGCGAAAGCGCGGGTCGATATCAGCTTTAAATTCAATGTATTCAAAACATTTCTGTTTATTCCGGCGATTGTTATTGGTGGGCAGATGGCGGGCGCAATCGGCGTCACGCTGGGCTTCCTGCTGGTGCAGATTATCAACACTGTGCTGAGTTATTTCGTGATGATTAAACCGGTGCTCGGCTCCAGTTATCGGCAGTACATCCTGAGCTTGTGGCTACCGTTTTATCTCTCATTACCGACGCTGGTGATCAGTTATGTGCTGGGCGTGGTGCTGAAAGGGCAACTGGCACTGGGGACGCTGCTGGCGGTGCAAATTACCGCAGGCGCACTGGCGTTTGTGGTGATGATTGTGCTGTCGCGCCATCCGCTGGTGGTGGAAGTGAAGCGTCAGTTTTGTCGCAGCGAAAAAATGAAAATGCTTTTACGGGCGGGGTGAGTTGTTGTTTTCGGTTCCGGCAACGGTTGCCGGATGCGGCGTAAAACGCCTTATCCGGCCTACGGTTCAGTGCCCGGATTTTGTAGGCCTGATAATACGCGCCAGCGTCGCATCAGGCGTTGAATGCCGGATGCGGCGTAAAACGCCTTATCCGGCCTACGGTTCAGTGCCCGGATCTTGTAGGCCTGATAAGACGCGCCAGCGTCGCATCAGGCGTTGAATGCCGGATGCGGCGTAAAACGCCTTATCCGGCCTACGGTTCAGTGCTCGGATTTTGTAGGCCTGATAATACGCGTCAGCGTCGCATCAGGCGTTGAATGCCGGATGCGGCGTAAAACGCCTTATCCGGCCTACGGTTCAGTGCCCGGATCTT
>NZ_PTSR01000023.1:0-70415 GCF_002965345.1 Escherichia sp. MOD1-EC5950 | reverse complement strand
GGGGGACTTGAACCCCCACGTCCGTAAGGACACTAACACCTGAAGCTAGCGCGTCTACCAATTCCGCCACCTTCGCATACCATCAATTCTTAAAAAAGAATTGCTACCACGGAGGCGCATTCTAGTGGTTTTCAGTTTTTCGTCAATAGTTAATTGTCGCCTGATGTGTGATTGCTGGAAAAATGGCCATCAGTGGATTGTGGATAATTCGTTTATCGGTCAGATCAGGCGTTCACGTCGCATCCGACATGGCTTGTGGCTGTATATGCCAGATGCGACGCTGGCGCGTCTTATCTGGCCTACGGAGGGCTAACGTACAGGTTTTGTTGGTTGGATAAGGCGTTTACGCCGCATCCGACACGGCATGCGGCGACAGGTGCCAGAGACTTAACCTTTCTTCGCCTGGCGGGTCATAATGGCGCGATACACCTTGAAACGCCCGGTTTGTGCGATGACTTCATGGAAGCCAAATGTTTCATCCAGCAGATCCGGATAAGGCAGGAACGCATTCGCTACAATCCGCAACTCGCCGCCGCTATTAAGATGACGTACCGCGCCGCGAATCAACGTTTGCGCAGCATCAAGGCTGGTTTGCATTCCATCGTGGAACGGTGGGTTGGAGATAATCATGTCAAAACGACCTTTCACCTCGGAAAAGACGTTGCTGGCAAAGACTTCACCTTCAACACCGTTAGCGGAAAGTGTCGCGCGACTGGCTTCTACTGCCGGTGCGGAGACATCGCACAAGGTGAGGCGAATTTTCGGTGAATGGTGCGCAAAAGCAACCGAAAGCACGCCTGCACCGCAGCCGACATCCAGCACTTTGCCTTTCGTGTGCGGAGTAAATGTCGAAAGCAGCAACTGGCTACCGACATCCAGGCCGTCACGACTAAACACGCCCGGCAACGTTTTGACCGTCAGGCCATCAACGTTGTATTCGCCCCAGAATTTATCAGCATCAAACTCCGGCTGCTTTTCCAGACGACCAAAATAGAGGCCGCAGCGGCGGGCGCTGTCTACCTTATTCAGTGGTGCGTAGTCCGCCAACATCTGCTCGGCGCTGCGCACACCGCTGCGGTTTTCGCCCACGACGAAAATATCTGTCCCTACCGGCAGCAGTGACAGTAGGTTCATCAGTTGGAATTGCGCTTCTGGTTTGTTCTTCGGCCAGTAGTAGATCAGCGTATCGCAATCTGCGACGTCGTCCGCCGTAGCGATCAGGCTAAAACGGGCGTTATCACCCATCTGGCGACTTAACACCTGCCAATGGTGGAATTGCTGGGTATGAGCACGACTGGCCGCGGTATCTAAACGCGCGGGCAGGTCATCCTGTAAGTCACCGGCAAACAGAATACGGCTTTGTTCGAAATCATCACTGTGGCGCAGCAAGACTTCACTTGCCGGGGTAAATGCAGACATGGAATGCTCCTCAATTGATACTGGCGGCGATTATAGCCATATGTTGGCGCGGTATCGACGAATTTGCTATATTTGCGCCCCTGACAACAGGAGCGATTCGCTATGACATCCCGACGAGACTGGCAGTTACAGCAACTGGGCATTACCCAGTGGTCGCTGCGTCGCCCTGGCGCGTTGCAGGGAGAGGTAGCCATTGCGATCCCGGCACACGTTCGTCTGGTGATGGTGGCAAACGATATTCCCGCCCTGACCGATCCGCTGGTGAGTGACGTTTTGCGCGCATTAACCGTTAGCCCCGAGCAGGTACTGCAATTGACGCCCGAAAGGATCGCGATGCTACCGCAAGGTAGTCGCTGCAACAGTTGGCGGCTGGGCACTGATGAACCGCTGTCACTGGAAGGTGCCCAGATAGCATCCCCGACGCTCACTGAATTACGGGCAAACCCAACGGCACGCGCCGCGTTATGGCAACAAATTTGCACATATGAACACGATTTCTTCCCTCGAAACGACTGATTTACCAGCGGCTTTTAACATTGAACAACGCGCCCACGCCTTTCCGTGGAGCGAAAAAACCTTTGCCAGCAACCAGGGCGAACGCTATCTCAACTTTCAGTTAACGCAAAACGGCAAAATGGCGGCGTTTGCGATTACGCAAGTGGTGCTGGATGAAGCTACATTGTTCAATATTGCTGTCGATCCCGACTATCAGCGTCAGGGATTGGGAAGGGCGCTACTGGAGCATCTGATCGACGAACTGGAAAAACGCGGCGTGGCAACGCTATGGCTGGAGGTCCGCGCCTCAAACGCTGCCGCCATTGCCCTGTATGAAAGTTTAGGTTTTAACGAGGCGACGATTCGCCGCAATTACTACCCCACCACGGACGGTCGCGAAGACGCCATCATCATGGCGTTGCCAATCAGTATGTAAGACAAGGTGGAATAATGAAGTGGGACTGGATTTTCTTTGATGCCGATGAAACGCTGTTTACTTTTGACTCGTTCACCGGCCTGCAGCGGATGTTTCTTGACTACAGCGTCACCTTTACCGCTGAAGATTTTCAGGACTATCAGGCCGTTAACAAGCCACTGTGGGTGGATTATCAAAACGGCGCGATCACTTCATTACAGCTTCAGCACGGGCGTTTTGAAAGCTGGGCCGAACGACTGAACGTCGAGCCAGGTAAACTCAACGAGGCCTTTATAAATGCGATGGCGGAAATCTGCACGCCGCTGCCGGGCGCGGTTTCCCTGCTTAACGCCATTCGCGGCAACGCCAAAATCGGCATCATCACCAACGGCTTTAGCGCCTTGCAGCAGGTGCGTCTGGAACGCACGGGCCTGCGTGATTATTTCGATTTGCTAGTGATTTCCGAAGAAGTTGGTGTCGCCAAGCCGAATAAGAAAATTTTCGATTATGCCCTGGAACAGGCAGGCAATCCTGACCGTTCACGAGTGCTGATGGTCGGTGATACTGCTGAGTCCGATATTCTCGGTGGTATCAATGCCGGGCTTGCGACCTGCTGGCTGAATGCGCACAACCGTGAGCAACCAGAAGGTATCGCACCCACCTGGACCGTTTCATCGTTGCATGAACTGGAGCAACTCCTGTGTAAACACTGATTGCCTCCCCCCCGTTGATGGGTAAAATAGCCGCAATTTTTCGTTTTCAACAAGCGCGGCGCGATGCCGCTTACTCAAGAAGAAAGAATTATGACGTTGTCTCCTTATTTGCAAGAGGTGGCGAAGCGCCGCACTTTTGCCATTATTTCTCACCCGGACGCAGGTAAGACCACTATTACCGAGAAGGTGTTGCTGTTCGGACAGGCCATTCAGACCGCCGGTACAGTAAAAGGCCGTGGCTCTAACCAGCACGCGAAGTCGGACTGGATGGAGATGGAAAAGCAGCGTGGTATCTCTATTACCACTTCTGTGATGCAGTTCCCTTATAAGGATTGCCTGGTTAACCTGCTCGACACCCCGGGGCACGAAGACTTCTCGGAAGATACCTATCGTACACTGACTGCAGTGGACTGCTGCCTGATGGTGATCGACGCCGCAAAAGGTGTAGAAGATCGTACCCGCAAGCTGATGGAAGTTACCCGTCTGCGCGATACGCCGATCCTCACCTTTATGAACAAACTTGACCGTGATATCCGCGACCCGATGGAATTGCTCGATGAAGTTGAAAACGAGCTGAAAATCGGTTGTGCGCCGATCACCTGGCCGATTGGCTGCGGCAAGCTGTTTAAAGGCGTTTACCATCTTTATAAAGATGAAACGTATCTCTATCAGAGCGGTAAAGGTCACACCATTCAGGAAGTGCGCATTGTTAAAGGGCTGAACAACCCGGATCTCGATGCTGCTGTTGGTGAAGATCTGGCGCAACAACTGCGTGATGAACTGGAACTGGTGAAAGGCGCATCTAACGAGTTCGACAAAGAGCTGTTCCTTGCAGGTGAAATCACCCCGGTATTTTTTGGTACTGCGCTGGGTAACTTCGGCGTGGATCATATGCTGGACGGGCTGGTGGAGTGGGCGCCTGCGCCGATGTCGCGTCAGACAGATACTCGCACTGTAGAGGCGAGCGAAGACAAATTTACCGGCTTCGTATTTAAAATTCAGGCCAACATGGACCCGAAACACCGCGACCGCGTGGCGTTTATGCGAGTCGTGTCCGGTAAATATGAAAAAGGCATGAAACTGCGCCAGGTGCGTACCGCGAAAGACGTGGTGATTTCCGACGCATTGACCTTTATGGCGGGCGACCGTTCGCACGTTGAAGAAGCTTATCCGGGCGATATCCTTGGTCTGCACAACCACGGCACTATTCAGATTGGCGACACCTTTACCCAGGGCGAGATGATGAAGTTCACCGGTATTCCGAACTTCGCACCAGAACTGTTCCGCCGTATCCGCCTGAAAGATCCGCTGAAGCAAAAACAACTGCTCAAAGGGCTGGTACAGCTTTCCGAAGAGGGCGCGGTACAGGTGTTCCGTCCGCTCTCCAACAACGACCTGATCGTAGGTGCGGTTGGTGTGCTGCAGTTTGATGTGGTGGTATCGCGCCTGAAGAGCGAATACAACGTTGAAGCCGTGTACGAGTCGGTCAACGTTGCCACCGCCCGTTGGGTAGAATGTGCGGACGCGAAGAAATTCGAAGAGTTCAAGCGTAAGAACGAAAGCCAACTGGCGCTTGATGGCGGCGACAACCTCGCTTACATCGCTACCAGCATGGTGAACTTGCGCTTAGCGCAAGAGCGTTACCCGGATGTTCAGTTCCACCAGACTCGCGAACATTAATTCTTGCCTCAAGGGCGCGGCAACCGCTGCGCCCTGTCACTTTCCCTTCCTTATTAGCCGCTTGCGGAATGTTCTTAAAACATTCGCTTTTGCTTATGTTTGCGCGTTTTTTAGCCGATGCGGCGAGCGGTTTCAAAATTGTGATCTATATTTAACAAAGTGATGACATTTGTGACGGCTTTAAATACCGTTCAATTCGTGGATATCAGTATTTAAAACCGTTAAATGTCATTCGATTGATATTAATAACTGATCCAGAGGCTGTGATGGTCGTTATTCATCACTCATCGCTTTTGTGATGGCGACCATTGACTTCTGTACAGGGTGAAGTCTCTCCCTTTCAGCAATGCAACCTCGTGTTGCCAGGCTCAAATTATGAGCAAACATACAGGAATACATCGATGACTATGACAAAACTGAAGATTTCGAAAACGCTGCTGGCCGTAATGTTGACCTCTGCCGTGGCGACAGGCTCTGCTTTTGCGGAAAACAACGCGCAGACCACCAACGAAACCGCAGGGCAAAAAGTCGATAGCTCTATGAATAAAGTCGGTAATTTCATGGATGACAGCGCCATCACTGCGAAAGTGAAGGCGGCTCTGGTGGATCATGACAACATCAAAAGCACCGATATCTCTGTTAAAACCGATCAAAAAGTCGTGACTCTGAGCGGATTTGTTGAAAGCCAGGCACAGGCTGAAGAGGCCGTGAAAGTGGCTAAAGGAGTTGAGGGTGTGACCTCTGTCAGCGACAAACTGCACGTTCGCGACGCTAAAGAAGGCTCTGTGAAGGGTTACGCAGGTGATACCGCCACCACCAGTGAAATCAAAGCCAAACTGCTGGCAGACGATATCGTCCCTTCCCGTCATGTGAAAGTTGAAACCACCGACGGCGTGGTTCAGCTCTCCGGTACTGTTGATTCCCAGGCACAAAGCGACCGTGCTGAAAGTATCGCTAAAGCGGTAGATGGTGTGAAAAGCGTTAAAAATGATCTGAAAACTAAGTAATTCGTCGTAATTCGTCCTCCCGAACTTTGTCGGGAGGCGCGATGTGCACCACACTAAAAATATCGCATTGAGTGATTTGCACGCTCATATCAAGCGGTGACATTAACTATGGTAAAGGAGACGCTTATGTTTCGTTGGGGCATCATATTTCTGGTTATCGCGTTAATCGCCGCCGCACTTGGGTTTGGTGGTCTGGCCGGTACTGCTGCAGGTGCAGCAAAAATTGTCTTTGTCGTCGGGATTATTCTGTTCCTGGTGAGTTTGTTCATGGGCCGAAAACGACCCTAGATTTCAGACCATTAAGAAAATTTTATACAAAGCCAGTCCAGCGGACTGGCTTTTACGGTTTTAGCGAATAATAAATTGCGTTACTTTGTCAGTCTTTCACATTAAAAAAACAGGAAGGCAGAGGTGGGGCAGCGAATACCTGTAACGCTTGGTAATATTGCGCCGTTGTCGCTAAGGCCGTTCCAGCCCGGGCGTATTGCGCTGGTGTGCGAAGGCGGTGGGCAACGCGGAATCTTCACGGCTGGCGTGCTGGATGAGTTTATGCGCGCGCAGTTTAATCCTTTCGATCTTTATTTTGGCACGTCTGCCGGGGCGCAGAACCTTTCGGCGTATATTTGTAACCAGCCTGGTTACGCCCGCAAAGTCATCATGCGCTATACCACAAAACGCGAATTTTTCGATCCAGTGCGTTTTGTGCGTGGCGGAAATCTTATCGATCTGGACTGGCTGATAGAGGCGACGGCCAGCCAGATGCCGTTGCAGATGGATACCGCCGCGCGGCTGTTTGAGAGCGGCAAATCGTTTTATATGTGTGCCTGTCGTCAGGACGATTACACGCCGAACTACTTTTTGCCGACCAAACAAAACTGGCTGGATTTGATTCGCGCCTCAAGTGCGATTCCTGGTTTTTATCGCACCGGAGTTTCACTTGATGGAATTAACTATTTTGATGGTGGCGTCAGCGATGCGATCCCGGTTAAGGAAGCGGCAAGACAAGGAGCGAAAACGCTGGTGGTGATCCGCACTGTGCCGTCGCAAATGTATTACACACCGCAGTGGTTTAAACGCATGGAACGCTGGCTGGGCGACAGTAGCCTGCAACCGCTGGTGAATTTGGTGCAGCACCATGAAACCAGTTATCGTGACATCCAGCAATTTATTGAAAAACCACCGGGCAAGCTGCGGATATTCGAAATTTATCCGCCGAAGCCGCTGCATAGTATCGCCCTGGGAAGTCGGCTTCCGGCGCTGCGCGATGACTATAAACTCGGGCGTTTATGCGGTCGTTATTTTCTGGCAACCGTCGGTAAAATGCTAACCGAAAAAGCGCCGCTTACCCGCCATCTGGTGCCCGCGGCGACGCCTGAATCGATCGTCATTCCGCCTGCGCCAGTCGCCAACGATACGCTGGTTGCCGGGGTGAGTGACGCTCCGCAGGCGAATGACCCGACATTTAATAATGAGGATCTGGCTTGATTTGCCGTTTTATCGATACCCACTGTCATTTTGATTTTCCGCCGTTTCGTGGCGATGAAGAGTCCAGCCTGCAACGCGCGGCACAAGCGGGCGTAGGCAAGATCATTGTTCCGGCAACCGAGGCGGCAAACTTTGCCCGCGTGTTGGCGCTGGCGGAAAATTATCAACCGCTGTACGCCGCGTTAGGGCTACACCCAGGGATGTTGGATCAACACACCGATGAGTCGCTGGAACAGTTACAGCAGGCGCTGGAAAGACGTCCCGCAAAGGTGGTGGCAGTGGGGGAGATCGGTCTGGATCTCTTTGGCGATGATCCACAATTCGATCACCAACAGTGGTTGCTCGACGAACAACTGAAACTGGCGAAACGCTATGATCTGCCGGTGATCCTCCATTCGCGCCGTACTCATGACAAACTGGCGATGCACCTTAAACGCCACGATTTGCCACGCACTGGCGTAGTCCACGGTTTTTCCGGCAGCCTGCAACAGGCCGAACGGTTTGTACAATTGAACTACAAAATCGGTGTAGGCGGCACCATCACTTATCCACGCGCCAGTAAAACTCGCGATGTAATAGCGAAACTGCCACTGGCGTCGTTGTTACTGGAAACCGACGCGCCGGATATGCCGCTCAACGGTTTTCAGGGGCAGCCCAACCGCCCGGAACAGGCCGCCCGGGTGTTTGCCGTGCTGTGCGAGTTACGTCCGGAAGCAGAAGATGAGATTGCTGAAGCGTTGCGTAATAACACATATGCGATGTTTAACGTGCCGTAGGACGGGTAAGGCGTTCACGCCGTATCTGGCAGTTGGCGCACAATGCCGGATGCGACGCTGACGCGTCTTGTCATGCCTACTGGCCTGTGCCACCGGCATGTCACAAATACAGCGCCGGAAATATCAATCGACTCACCTCACGCTCCTTTAACGCGCCAGCCAACTGCTCAACATCTTCCGGCGTGGCGCTCGGCCAGTTTTGCGCTTCTCCATACACACCGTGCGCATGAAACGCGTTCAGCCGTACAGGAACGTCACCAAGTTGCCTGATAAACGCTGCCAATTCATCAATATGCTGCAAATAATCCACCTGATTGGGGATTACCAGCAAACGCAGTTCCGCCAGCTTACCGCGCTCTGCAAGCAAACAGATGCTGTGCTTAATCTGTTGATTATCGCGTCCGGTTAACTGTTGATGGCAGGCGCTATCCCACGCTTTAAGATCGAGCATCGCGCCGTCGCACACCGGGAGTAATTTTTCCCAGCCGGTTTCGCTCAACATGCCGTTGCTGTCCACCAGACAGGTAAGGTGGTGCAGTTGTGGATCGCTTTTGATGGCAGTAAACAGTGCCACCACAAACGGGAGCTGGGTCGTGGCTTCGCCGCCGCTCACCGTTATCCCTTCGATAAACAGCACCACTTTGCGGATATGACTAAGCACTTCGTCCACACTCATCGATTGTGCCATCGGCGTGGCGTGTTGTGGGCACATCTTCAGGCAGGTATCGCACTGCTCACAGACCGCAACGCTCCACACCACTTTGCTGTCGACAATCTGCAACGCCTGATGTGGACACTGCGGCACGCACTCCCCGCAATCATTACAGCGCCCCATCGTCCACGGATTGTGGCAATTTTTGCAGCGCAGATTACAGCCCTGTAAAAACAGAGCCAGACGACTGCCTGGCCCGTCAACGCAGGAGAAGGGGATGATCTTACTGACTAAAGCGCATCTGCTGTTCATGGCTTATCACGCGCGGTTGGCGTTCCAGAATACGAGTGTTACGTGCAGCTTCTTCGCCCAGCCATGTGGTGTTGGTACGTGAGCCTTCGGCGCGATATTTTTCTAAATCTGACAAACGCACCATATAACCGGTAACACGAACCAAATCGTTACCGCTGACGTTGGCAGTAAATTCGCGCATTCCGGCTTTAAAGGCACCGAGGCAAAGCTGCACCAGTGCCTGCGGATTACGCTTGATGGTTTCGTCGAGCGTCAGAATGTCGCTGATCCCGGAGTAGTAATATGCATGATGTGGAGCGACGGTTTGCAGATGGGTGATCGGATCTGGCTCATCGCCATACGGCAAGCGCGCCCCCGGTGTGGTGCCGACATCAGAACTGATCCCCGACTGTGCGTGTAACATGGCGCGTTTTTGCCAGCCATATTTTACGGGAGTATTGGCGACAAACTCCGCCAGTTGCGCGCTGATGCGATAACCCACTTCATTTGCGGCGGCTTCTTTACCGTAGCGCGCGGCAATCCCTTCTTTCTCGCACAGCAAGTTAACCGCTTCTGCCAGCCCGTACATGCCAAACATCGGCACAAAACGTTCAGGATCAATCAACCCTTCTTTCACCAGGAAGCTATTCTCAAAGAAGTGTGATTGTTGATAGAGGAATTCACACCGCGCATCGATGATGGCGATCTGCTGCTGGCAGTAGTGCGGTAGAGTGCGCGTAAAAAAGTCATCCAGCGACTCACTACGTTCAGCAATGGCCTTCAGGTTAAGGCGCACCAGCGTGCTGCCACCACCGGCCAGCGGCAGTGAGTTGTAGCAGCTCACAATCCCGTAGCCCCCTTTTGTGAAAATTTTATCATGTACCGGACCGTTGGCGATGTGCGGTTTGCTACATTCACAGATGTTCTTCGCCACTTCCAGCAGCAGGTCATCAGGAGTGATTTCGGGATCGTAGATAAAGGTCAGATTCGGTGAAACCTGCTTCAACTCGGCATCTGCGCGCAGTATTGCACGAGTGATGGGGGAATCGAACGGGCCGATATTGGCGTGCATAAAGGCGTCTGGCAGGGTTCTGTCGAGATAACGCCAGAAACGTTTTATTCGAATATCAATCTCGTCCTGTGTTAGAATTTTCACATATGGTTGCAACAACGCATCCAATTGCCCAAGGTAGACCGGCATCGATGTGACTGACGGGACATGGTGATAAAGAATGGTCAGCAGGGAGAGGGCATCATCAAGATCTTTGGCGCCTTCCAGCTCCAGCCATTCAGAACCGTTGGCCAGAAAACGGGCGTAATCGGGTAAGACATAGCGCGGTTTGTACGGCGCATGACCTTCAAACATATCGCAGATTATACCTTCATCCAGCGCACGGCGGGCTTCGGCAGGCAGCTCCGGGTAAGGCAGATTGTTTTCTGCTTCCAGCGCCAGAAAATGGCGCTTCTGCTCCGGGCTAAGTACCGGGCTGGTGACAATTTGCTGGCAACGTTGTTGCAGTGCAATTTCATGAGAAGTGGGCATCTTCTTTTCCTTTTATGCCGAAGGTGATGCGCCATTGTAAGAAGTTTCGTGATGTTCACTTTGATCCTGATGCGTTTGCCGCCACTGACGCATTCATTTGAAAGTGAATTATTTGAACCAGATCGCATTACCGTAATGCAAATTTGTAAGTAGATTTTCTTAATTGTGATGTATATCGAAGTGCGTTGCGAAGTCGATGTTAGAATACTAACAAACTCGCAAGGTGAATTTTATTGGCGACAAGCCAGGAGAATGAAATGACTGATCTGAAAGCAAGCAGCCTGCGTGCACTGAAATTGATGGACCTGACTACCCTGAATGACGACGACACCGACGAGAAAGTGATCGCCCTGTGTCATCAGGCCAAAACTCCGGTCGGCAATACCGCCGCTATCTGTATCTATCCTCGCTTTATCCCAATTGCTCGCAAAACGCTGAAAGAGCAGGGTACCCCGGAAATCCGTATTGCTACGGTAACCAACTTCCCACACGGTAACGACGACATCGAAATCGCACTGGCAGAAACCCGTGCGGCAATTGCTTACGGTGCCGATGAAGTTGACGTGGTGTTCCCGTACCGCGCGCTGATGGCGGGTAACGAGCAGGTTGGTTTTGACCTGGTGAAAGCCTGTAAAGAGGCTTGCGCAGCGGCGAATGTGCTGCTGAAAGTGATCATCGAAACCGGTGAACTGAAAGACGAAGCGCTGATCCGCAAAGCGTCTGAAATCTCCATTAAAGCGGGTGCTGACTTCATCAAAACCTCTACCGGTAAAGTGGCAGTGAACGCGACGCCGGAAAGCGCGCGCATCATGATGGAAGTGATCCGTGATATGGGCGTAGAGAAAACCGTTGGTTTCAAACCGGCGGGCGGCGTGCGTACTGCGGAAGATGCGCAGAAATATCTCGCGATTGCCGATGAACTGTTCGGTGCTGACTGGGCAGATGCGCGTCACTATCGCTTTGGCGCTTCCAGCCTGCTGGCAAGCCTGCTGAAAGCGCTGGGTCACGGCGACGGTAAGAGCGCCAGCAGCTACTAAGCTGCCTTGTGCCAGAGGGTGGATGCCGGATGCCCCTGTAGGCCTGATAAGACGCGTCAGCGTCGCATCAGGCTGTCAGCAGTGATGCCGGATGCGGCGTGAACGCCTTATCCGGCCTACGGGGCGAGTGCCATGCAGGCTTGATAAGAAGCTGCCAGCATCAGGCAATAACAACATCCGCCATCTGGCAACAACGCCTTCAAACTTATTCCACGGGAGGTTACCTTGTTTCTCGCACAAGAAATTATTCGTAAAAAACGTGATGGTCATGCGCTGAGCGATGAAGAAATTCGTTTCTTTATCAATGGCATTCGCGACAACACTATCTCCGAAGGGCAGATTGCCGCCCTCGCGATGACCATTTTCTTCCACGATATGACAATGCCGGAGCGTGTCTCGCTGACCATGGCGATGCGAGATTCAGGAACCGTTCTCGACTGGAAAAGCCTGCATCTGAATGGCCCGATTGTTGATAAACACTCCACCGGTGGCGTCGGTGATGTCACTTCGCTGATGCTTGGGCCAATGGTCGCTGCCTGCGGCGGCTACATTCCGATGATCTCCGGTCGTGGCCTCGGTCATACTGGCGGCACGCTCGACAAACTGGAGTCAATCCCTGGCTTCGATATCTTCCCGGATGACAACCGTTTCCGCGAAATCATTAAAGATGTTGGCGTAGCAATTATCGGCCAGACCAGCTCACTGGCTCCGGCGGATAAACGTTTCTACGCGACCCGCGACATTACCGCTACTGTTGACTCAATCCCGCTGATCACTGCCTCGATCCTGGCGAAGAAACTGGCGGAAGGTCTGGACGCACTGGTGATGGACGTGAAAGTGGGTAGCGGCGCGTTTATGCCGACCTATGAACTCTCTGAAGCCCTTGCCGAAGCGATTGTTGGCGTGGCAAATGGCGCAGGCGTACGCACCACCGCGCTGCTGACCGACATGAACCAGGTGCTGGCATCCAGCGCTGGTAACGCGGTCGAAGTGCGTGAAGCGGTACAGTTCCTGACAGGTGAATACCGTAACCCGCGACTGTTTGACGTCACAATGGCGCTGTGCGTGGAGATGCTTACCTCCGGCAAACTGGCGAAAGATGATGCCGAAGCGCGCGCGAAATTGCAGGCTGTGCTGGACAACGGTAAAGCGGCAGAAGTCTTCGGACGTATGGTAGCGGCACAAAAAGGCCCGACCGACTTCGTTGAGAACTACGCGAAGTATCTGCCGACAGCGATGCTGACGAAAGCAGTCTATGCTGATACCGAAGGTTTTGTCAGTGAAATGGATACCCGTGCGCTGGGGATGGCAGTGGTTTCGATGGGCGGTGGTCGCCGTCAGGCATCTGACACCATTGATTACAGCGTCGGCTTTACTGATATGGCGCGTCTGGGCGACCAGGTTGACGGTCAGCGCCCACTGGCGGTGATCCACGCGAAAGACGAAACCACCTGGCAGGAAGCGGCGAAAGCGGTGAAAGCGGCAATTAAACTTGCCGATAAAGCCCCGGAAAGCACTCCAACTGTCTATCGTCGTATCAGTGAATAACGGTATACTGATCTGATCATTTAAATTTGAAGCACTGAGTACGGAGAACATATGAAACGTGCATTTATTATGGTGCTGGACTCATTCGGCATCGGCGCTACAGAAGATGCAGAACGCTTTGGTGACGTCGGGGCTGACACCCTGGGTCATATCGCAGAAGCTTGTGCCAAAGGCGAAGCTGACCACGGTCGTAAAGGTCCGCTCAATCTGCCAAATCTGACCCGTCTGGGGCTGGCGAAAGCACACGAAGGTTCTACCGGTTTCATTCCGGCAGGAATGGACGGCAACGCTGAAGTTATTGGCGCGTATGCATGGGCGCACGAAATGTCATCCGGTAAAGATACCCCGTCGGGGCACTGGGAAATCGCCGGTGTACCGGTTCTGTTTGAGTGGGGATACTTCTCCGATCACGAAAACAGCTTCCCGCAAGAACTGCTGGATAAACTGGTTGAACGCGCTAACCTGCCGGGTTACCTCGGTAACTGCCACTCTTCTGGTACGGTCATTCTGGATCAACTGGGCGAAGAGCACATGAAAACCGGCAAGCCGATTTTCTATACCTCCGCTGACTCAGTGTTCCAGATTGCCTGCCACGAAGAAACGTTTGGTCTGGATAAACTCTACGAACTGTGCGAAATCGCCCGTGAAGAGCTGACCAACGGCGGCTACAACATCGGTCGCGTTATTGCCCGTCCGTTTATCGGTGACAAAGCCGGTAACTTCCAGCGTACTGGCAACCGCCACGACCTGGCAGTTGAACCGCCAGCACCGACCGTGCTGCAAAAACTGGTTGATGAAAAACACGGCCAGGTTGTTTCTGTGGGTAAAATTGCTGACATCTACGCTAACTGCGGTATCACCAAGAAAGTGAAAGCGACCGGCCTGGATGCGCTGTTTGACGCCACCATCAAAGAGATGAAGGAAGCGGGTGATAACACCATCGTCTTCACCAACTTTGTTGACTTTGACTCTTCCTGGGGCCACCGTCGCGACGTCGCAGGCTATGCCGCGGGTCTGGAACTGTTCGACCGCCGTCTGCCGGAACTGATGTCTCTGCTGCGCGACGACGACATCCTGATCCTCACCGCCGACCACGGTTGTGACCCGACCTGGACCGGTACTGACCACACGCGTGAACACATTCCGGTACTGGTTTACGGCCCGAAAGTGAAACCAGGTTCGCTGGGTCACCGTGAAACCTTCGCGGATATCGGCCAGACTCTGGCAAAATATTTTGGTACTTCTGATATGGAATATGGCAAAGCCATGTTCTGATGGATTTGGGCGGAGCAGTGACTCCGCCTTTAATATGTCACAAAAAGGATAAAACGATGGCTACTCCACACATTAATGCAGAAATGGGCGATTTTGCTGACGTAGTTTTGATGCCAGGCGACCCGCTGCGTGCGAAGTATATTGCTGAAACTTTCCTTGAAGATGCCCGTGAAGTGAACAACGTTCGCGGTATGCTGGGCTTCACCGGTACTTACAAAGGCCGCAAAATTTCCGTAATGGGACACGGTATGGGTATCCCGTCCTGCTCCATCTACACCAAAGAACTGATCACCGATTTCGGCGTGAAGAAAATTATCCGCGTAGGTTCCTGTGGTGCAGTTCTGCCGCACGTAAAACTGCGTGATGTAGTTATCGGTATGGGTGCCTGCACCGATTCCAAAGTTAACCGCATCCGTTTTAAAGACCATGATTTTGCAGCTATCGCTGATTTCGACATGGTGCGTAACGCAGTAGACGCAGCTAAAGCACTGGGCGTTGATGCACGTGTTGGTAACCTGTTCTCCGCTGACCTGTTCTACTCTCCGGACGGCGAAATGTTCGATGTGATGGAAAAATACGGCATCCTCGGCGTGGAAATGGAAGCGGCAGGTATCTACGGTGTGGCTGCAGAATTTGGTGCGAAAGCACTGGCTATCTGCACCGTGTCTGACCACATCCGCACTCACGAGCAGACCACTGCCGAAGAGCGTCAGACCACCTTCAACGACATGATCAAAATCGCACTGGAATCTGTTCTGCTGGGCGATAAAGAGTAATTGTGTTTCGCTGAAAGGCGATTGTCATGTTAAGCCGGAACGGGAGACCGCTCCGGTTTTTTAGTATCTATTCATCAATAGCAACTGATTTATAGATTTACTATTATTTTTCATATGGATAGAAAATAAAATCCATTCAAGTATCTATTCACGAATCTATTCATTTATGTTCAGCCGTCATCCAGGAAGGGCATATCAGCAACTCTGGCGGACAACCATAAATTCCTGCCATTTTGCTTTTGATGTTTGAACTAAGCCGTTCCGTCTTTTCGATCTGTTTTAGAGAATTAATGGAGATACCTAACATTTTACTTACTTCAGCAAGTGATAGTTTATGCCTGATACGCACGGCGGTTAGCCAGGATATACCCTGGCTGAACATTAAATTGATAATCTCCCGTTCCTGGTTTTCCAGATCGATCATATTTCCTTCCCTGGATATTTTAATCAGCGAGTTACCTTACCGCCCCTGCCATCCACGCTGACAACTCCCGTAGCTCTTTTTCCTGTTCCGGGAAGTCAACCAGCAGCGCTTCGCACTCCTGTTGCAGCATATCCGCGCGGTACAGACAGCCTTGCAGTCGCCCGGCGAGGGCTTCCAGCGGCGCGGGGTTGAGGCTGTCGGTAAACACCTGGGCGCGGGTGATATGGCCTTTTTCAACGTCGAAATGCAGTTCCACGCCGCCCCAGGTAAAGCGTTCATCCAGCAGATGCGAAAACGCCGGAGCCTGACCGAAGTTCCACTCCCAGCTACTCTGGCGGGCAAAGGTTTCGATGAAGTTTGGCAAGTCTGGCGTTTTGTCCGGGGAGATGATTTCCGCTGCTACGCGCTCGCCATAATGGGCGAAAAAGGCCTCGGTTATGGCCTCGCAAACATGCTCATGGGTAATTCCCGGTAGCAATTCGGTCAGATTGGTCACGCGGGAACGTACCGATGTGATGCCTTTCGCCGCCAGTTTCTTTTTATCCGGGTTGAGGTAGTTTGCCAGGCGACTCAGGTCGGCATTGAGCAGCAAAGTGCCGTGGTGGAAGCCGCGATCTTTGGTTTCGCGATAGGCCGAGCCAGAGACTTTACGGTCTCCCTCGGTTGTTTTCACCACCAGATCGTTACGTCCGGAGGCTTCGGCGCTGACGCCGAGCGCGTTCAGTGCATTGAGTACAATTGACGTAGAGATGGTTTTATCGTACTCCGGCTTGCCAGCCATAAAGGTAAAGCAGGTATTACCGAGATCGTGGAACACCGCGCCGCCGCCACTACTGCGCCGCGCCAGGCGGACATTATCTTCTTCCATCCGCCGGGTATTACACTCTTTCCACGGGTTTTGTGCGCGGCCAATCACTACCGTGTCGGCGTTACGCCAGAGAAACAGAACGCGCTGCGTGGCGGGCATCTGGCGAAAAATACACTCTTCCACCGCCAGGTTAAACCATGGGTCGTAAGAGTCAGAGATAAGCAGGCGTAATGTATTCATAACGATTTCCTTTCTTGTTGTAATGGGTCACTCTTTTTTCTCGCCTTCTTCCTCTTCCGGCACCGGTTTGCTGGCGGTTAGCAGGAAGGGCGATTGTTGCCAGCGGGTGCGTTTACCCTGTAATAGCGTGCGGGTCAGCACCACGCCGATTGCCAGCGAGAGCAGCAGCATCAGGCGTAAAATGTTGGTGGTGTTATCCACCTGTTTGGCTTCGGTGGCGAGTGTGTGGGTGTCGAGCGTCAGGCGCAGATAGCCGAGCGGACCATTTTTCCCCGCAATGGGTTCGACAATTTGCTGGTTAAAATAGCCACCTGCTTTTTTACCGTCGAGTGCCAGACGGTCGCGTACTTCTACGCTTTCGCCTGCGCGGGCAATAAGATCGCCTTGTTCGTCATATACGCCTGCGTCAAGGATGCGGCTTTCATCTGTTAACTGGTTGAGTATTGACTGAATGCGCTTTTCATCCGGCGAGTCGGTACGCATCAGCGGCGCAACGTTCAGCGTCACCTGACGTGCCAGGGTGCGGGCCAGCTCTTCAAGCTGCGGATTACGCTGGCGCTGGTGGTTTTGACTGAACCAGGAAGCACCTTGCATCAACGCGACCAACAAAGCGAGACAGAACAGGACAATCACTGCCCGATGCAGCCGGAATTTTAGTTTTGTGCGAGCCATATTCCACCCGTTGAAAATTTGAGACTTAATGTTGCCAGAAGCAATGGATACAAGGTAGCCTCATGCGTTATTTTCCCTGCTTCGAACGATTTTACAGGAGCCTTAATGCCTAACATTACCTGGTGCGACCTGCCTGAAGATGTCTCTTTATGGCCAGGTCTGCCTCTTTCATTAAGTGGTGATGAAGTGATGCCACTGGATTACCACGCAGGTCGTAGCGGCTGGCTGCTGTATGGTCGTGGGCTGGATAAACAACGACTGACCCAGTATCAGAGCAAACTGGGCGCGGCGATGGTGATTGTTGCCGCCTGGTGCGTGGAAGATTATCAGGTGATTCGTCTGGCAGGTTCGCTCACCGCGCGTGCTACGCGCCTGGCCCATGAAGCACAACTGGATGTCGCGCCACTGGGGAAAATTCCACATTTGCGTACGCCGGGGCTGCTGGTAATGGACATGGACTCTACAGCCATCCAGATTGAATGTATTGATGAGATCGCCAAACTGGCCGGGACAGGTGAGATGGTGGCGGAAGTGACCGAACGGGCGATGCGCGGAGAACTCGATTTTACCGCCAGCCTGCGTAGCCGCGTGGCGACGCTGAAAGGCGCTGATGCGAACATTTTGCTTCAGGTACGGGAAAATCTGCCGTTGATGCCAGGCTTAACGCAACTGGTGCTGAAGCTGGAAACGCTGGGCTGGAAAGTGGCAATTGCCTCCGGTGGCTTTACCTTCTTTGCCGAATATCTGCGTGACAAACTGCGACTCACTGCCGTGGTAGCCAATGAACTGGAGATCATGGACGGTAAATTTACCGGCAATGTGATCGGTGACATCGTCGATGCACAGTACAAAGCGAAAACCCTGACCCGTCTGGCGCAGGAGTATGAAATCCCACTGGCGCAGACCGTGGCGATTGGCGATGGTGCCAACGACCTGCCGATGATCAAAGCGGCAGGGCTGGGGATTGCCTACCATGCCAAACCAAAAGTGAATGAAAAGACGGAAGTCACCATCCGTCACGCTGATCTGATGGGAGTGTTCTGCATCCTCTCTGGCAGCCTGAATCAGAAGTAATTGCCCGCCCGTCATCCTGCGGGCGGCACAGCATTAACGAGGTACACCGTGGCAAAAGCTCCAAAACGCGCCTTTGTTTGTAATGAATGCGGGGCCGATTATCCGCGCTGGCAGGGGCAGTGCAGTGCCTGTCATGCCTGGAACACCATCACCGAGGTGCGTCTTGCTGCGTCGCCAACGGTGGCGCGTAACGAGCGTCTCAGTGGCTATGCCGGTAGCGCCGGGGTGGCAAAGGTCCAGAAACTCTCCGATATCAGCCTTGAAGAGCTGCCGCGTTTTTCAACCGGATTTAAAGAGTTTGACCGCGTATTAGGCGGCGGCGTGGTGCCGGGAAGCGCCATTCTGATTGGCGGTAACCCAGGTGCCGGGAAATCCACGCTGTTGCTGCAAACGCTGTGCAAACTGGCCCAGCAGATGAAAACGCTGTATGTCACCGGCGAAGAGTCGCTGCAACAGGTGGCAATGCGCGCTCATCGCCTTGGCCTGCCGACTGACAATCTCAATATGTTGTCGGAAACCAGCATCGAGCAGATCTGCCTGATTGCCGAAGAAGAGCAACCGAAGCTGATGGTAATTGACTCCATCCAGGTGATGCATATGGCGGATGTACAGTCATCGCCTGGCAGCGTGGCGCAGGTGCGTGAAACGGCAGCTTACCTGACGCGCTTCGCCAAAACGCGCGGGGTGGCAATCGTCATGGTTGGTCACGTAACCAAAGATGGTTCGCTGGCTGGCCCTAAAGTGCTGGAACACTGTATTGACTGTTCGGTGCTGCTGGACGGCGATGCTGATTCCCGTTTTCGCACCTTACGCAGCCATAAAAACCGCTTCGGCGCGGTAAATGAGCTGGGCGTATTCGCGATGACTGAACAGGGGCTACGCGAAGTCAGCAACCCTTCAGCAATCTTCTTAAGTCGTGGCGATGAAGTGACGTCCGGCAGTTCAGTGATGGTTGTGTGGGAAGGAACGCGTCCGCTGCTGGTGGAGATTCAGGCGCTGGTCGATCACTCGATGATGGCGAATCCACGCCGCGTGGCGGTGGGGCTGGAACAAAACCGTCTGGCAATCCTGCTGGCGGTGCTGCACCGTCACGGTGGTCTGCAAATGGCCGATCAGGATGTGTTTGTAAACGTGGTCGGCGGCGTGAAGGTGACTGAAACCAGCGCCGACTTAGCGTTACTGCTGGCGATGGTTTCCAGCCTGCGTGACAGACCGCTGCCGCAGGATCTGGTTGTGTTTGGTGAAGTTGGGCTGGCAGGAGAGATCCGCCCGGTGCCCAGCGGTCAGGAGCGAATTTCAGAAGCGGCGAAACACGGCTTTCGGCGGGCGATTGTACCGGCGGCCAACGTACCGAAAAAAGTGCCGGAAGGGATGCAGATTTTTGGCGTTAAAAAACTCTCCGACGCGCTTAGCGTGTTCGACGACTTATAATGAGAGATACGGAGGGAGATATGTCGTCATTTGATTACCTGAAAACTGCCATCAAGCAACAGGGCTGCACGCTACAGCAGGTGGCCGATGCCAGCGGTATGACCAAAGGGTATTTAAGCCAGTTACTGAATGCCAAAATTAAAAGCCCCAGCGCGCAAAAGCTGGAGGCGTTGCACCGTTTCCTCGGGTTGGAATTTCCCCGGCAGAAGAAAACCATCGGTGTCGTATTCGGTAAATTTTATCCGCTACATACCGGACATATCTATCTTATCCAGCGTGCCTGTAGTCAGGTTGATGAGCTGCATATCATTATGGGGTTTGACGACACCCGTGACCGCGCGTTGTTTGAAGATAGCGCCATGTCGCAGCAACCAACGGTGCCGGATCGTCTGCGCTGGTTATTGCAGACTTTTAAATATCAGAAAAATATCCGCATTCATTCCTTCAATGAAGAGGGCATGGAACCGTATCCGCACGGATGGGATGTGTGGAGCAACGGCATCAAAAAGTTTATGGCCGAAAAGGGCATTCAGCCGGATCTGATCTACACCTCGGAAGAAGCCGACGCGCCGCAGTATATGGAACATCTGGGGATCGAAACGGTGCTGATCGATCCGAAACGCACCTTTATGAGTATCAGTGGTGCGCAGATCCGCGAAAACCCGTTCCGCTACTGGGAATATATTCCTACCGAAGTGAAGCCGTTCTTTGTGCGTACTGTAGCGATCCTCGGTGGCGAGTCGAGCGGTAAATCCACTCTGGTAAATAAACTCGCTAACATTTTCAACACCACCAGTGCGTGGGAGTTTGGTCGTGATTATGTTTTTTCGCATCTTGGCGGTGACGAGATTGCGTTACAGTATTCTGACTACGATAAAATCGCGCTTGGACACGCACAATATATTGATTTTGCAGTAAAATACGCCAATAAAGTGGCGTTTATCGACACCGATTTTGTCACTACTCAGGCGTTCTGCAAAAAGTACGAAGGGCGTGAGCATCCGTTCGTGCAGGCGCTGATTGATGAATACCGTTTTGATCTGGTGATCCTGCTTGAGAATAACACCCCGTGGGTGGCGGATGGTTTACGTAGCCTTGGCAGTTCGGTGGATCGCAAAGAGTTCCAGAACCTGCTGGTGGAGATGCTCGAAGAGAACAATATCGAATTCGTGCGGGTCGAAGAGGACGATTACGACAGCCGTTTCCTGCGCTGTGTGGAGCTGGTGCGGGAGATGATGGGGGAGCAGGGATAAGACCCAATGCCTGATGAGACGCTTACCGCGTCTTATCAGGCCTGGAGTTTCACAACGTATTGAAATCGCTGTGTTTGTAGGCCGGATAAGGCGTTCACGCCGCACCCGGCATTTTACGCATTACTTCGCAATACGCTTGTACTTGATACGCTTCGGCTCCAGCGCGTCTGCGCCCAGCGTGCGTTTCTTGTACTCTTCGTACTCGGTAAAGTTACCTTCGAAGAACTCAACCTTACCTTCATCCTGGTAATCCAGAATGTGCGTGGCAATACGGTCGAGGAACCAACGGTCGTGCGAGATAACCATCGCGCAGCCAGGGAACTCCAGCAGGGCGTTTTCCAGCGCGCGCAGGGTTTCGATATCCAGATCGTTGGTCGGTTCGTCGAGCAGCAACATATTGCCGCCAACCTGCAGCAGCTTCGCCAGATGCAGACGACCACGCTCACCGCCGGAGAGTTCGCCAACACGTTTACCCTGATCAACCCCTTTAAAGTTAAAGCGGCCAACGTAGGCGCGGCTTGGCATCTCGGTGTTACCGATCTTCATGATATCCAGCCCGCCGGAAACTTCTTCCCAAACGGTTTTGCTGTTATCCATTGAGTCACGGAACTGATCAACCGACGCCAGTTTCACCGTTTCACCTAAAGTGATGGTGCCGCTGTCCGGCTGTTCCTGACCGGAGATCATGCGGAACAGGGTCGATTTACCCGCACCGTTCGGCCCGATGATCCCGACGATCGCCCCTTTCGGGATCGAGAAGGTCAGATCATCAATCAGCAGGCGATCGCCGTAGGATTTACGCAGATTGCTGACTTCCAACACTTTATCGCCCAGACGTGGTCCAGGTGGAATAAACAGTTCGTTGGTTTCGTTACGTTTCTGGTATTCGGTGCTGTTCAGCTCTTCAAAGCGTGCCAGACGTGCTTTACCTTTCGACTGACGGCCTTTCGTGCCCTGACGTACCCACTCCAGCTCTTTTTCAATTGACTTACGACGCGCCGCTTCTTGCGAAGCTTCCTGCGCCAGACGCTGATCTTTTTGCTCCAGCCAGGAGGAGTAGTTACCTTCCCACGGAATACCTTCACCGCGGTCAAGTTCGAGGATCCAGCCCGCGACGTTATCGAGGAAGTAACGGTCGTGGGTAATCGCCACAACGGTCCCTTCGAAGTCATGCAGGAAGCGTTCCAGCCACGCTACGGATTCCGCATCCAGGTGGTTGGTCGGTTCGTCGAGCAGCAGCATGTCTGGTTTTTCCAGTAGCAGGCGGCACAACGCTACGCGACGACGCTCACCACCGGAGAGGTTAGCAATTTTCGCGTCCCAGTCCGGCAGACGCAGCGCATCCGCCGCACGCTCCAACTGAACATTCAGGTTGTGACCGTCGTGAGCCTGGATGATCTCTTCCAGACGGCCTTGCTCTGCGGCCAGCTTGTCAAAGTCTGCATCTGGATCGGCGTACAGCGCATACACTTCGTCCAGACGTTTCAGGGCATTAACTACTTCGGAAACCGCTTCTTCAACGGACTCACGTACAGTGTGTTCCGGGTTTAGCTGCGGTTCCTGCGGCAGATAGCCAATCTTGATATCTGGTTGTGGACGCGCTTCACCTTCGATGTCTTTATCAATGCCCGCCATAATGCGTAGCAGGGTAGACTTACCCGCGCCGTTCAGACCCAGAACGCCGATTTTTGCCCCGGGGAAGAAACTCAGAGAGATGTTTTTCAAAATATGACGTTTCGGCGGAACAACTTTGCCGACACGATGCATGGTATAAACGAATTGAGCCACGTTGGACTTCGCCTCTATGTTTATCGTGATGATGAGTTTTCAAAGGCGAAGTGTAGCCTGTTTCCCTGCCTAATCCCAGCCGGTCGATCACCCTCGCAGTAAAAGTAAAAAAGTGTCCATAACGTGGCGGAAACGGCAATGACTGGTTAGCATAAATCTATTACGCGGCATGACGCTGCATTGATGTATTTACACTTAGAGGAAGCGCTTGTGGAAAAAGCCAAACACGTTACCTGGCGGCTGTTGGCTGCCGGTGTCTGTCTGCTGACGGTCAGCAGCGTGGCGCGAGCCGACTCACTGGATGAGCAGCGTAGCCGCTACGCGCAAATCAAGCAGGCCTGGGATAATCGACAAATGGATGTGGTTGAGCAGATGATGCCATCCCTGAAGGATTATCCTCTTTATCCCTACCTGGAATACCGCCAGATTACCGATGACCTGATGAATCAACCGGCGGTCACGGTCACTAACTTTGTTCGCGCTAACCCCACGCTTCCTCCGGCTCGCACGCTGCAATCTCGTTTCGTCAATGAACTGGCGCGACGTGAAGACTGGCGCGGCCTGTTAGCTTTTAGTCCGGAAAAGCCAGGCACAACCGAAGCGCAATGTAATTACTACTATGCAAAATGGAATACCGGGCAGAGCGAAGAAGCCTGGCAAGGGGCGAAAGAGCTGTGGCTGACAGGAAAGAGCCAGCCTAACGCTTGTGACAAGTTATTTAGCGTCTGGCGCGCGTCCGGCAAACAAGATCCGCGGGCGTATTTAGAGCGTATCCGCCTGGCGATGAAGGCGGGTAATACCGGCCTGGTGACGGTGCTGGCAGGGCAGATGCCCGCCGATTACCAGACTATTTCTACGGCAATTATTTCACTGGCAAACAATCCCAATACGGTGCTGACTTTTGCACGAACGACCGGCGCGACTGATTTTACCCGTCAGATGGCCGCGGTGGCGTTTGCCAGTGTGGCGCGGCAGGATGTAGAAAACGCACGACTGATGATCCCTTCACTTGCCCAGGCACAACAGCTTAATGAAGATCAGATTCAGGAGCTACGTGATATCGTTGCCTGGCGTTTGATGGGCAACGATGTCACCGACGAACAGGCGAAGTGGCGTGATGATGCAATTATGCGTTCGCAATCCACGTCGTTGATTGAACGCCGTATAAGGATGGCGCTTGGCACCGGCGACCGTTCGGGGCTGAATACATGGCTGGCGCGCTTGCCGATGGAAGCGAAAGAGAAAGATGAATGGCGCTACTGGCAGGCGGATTTGCTGCTGGAACGTGGGCGTGAAGCTGAAGCAAAAGAGATTTTGCATCAACTCATGCAACAGCGTGGCTTCTACCCAATGGTTGCTGCGCAGCGCATAGGCGAAGAGTATCAACTGAAGATTGATAAAGTGCCGCAGAACGTCGATAGCGCCCTGACTCAGGGGGCGGAAATGGCGCGCGTGCGCGAGTTGATGTACTGGAACCTCGATAATACCGCCCGTAGCGAGTGGGCCAATCTGGTGAAGAGCAAGTCGAAAGCAGAGCAAGCGCAACTGGCGCGTTATGCTTTTAACAACCACTGGTGGGATCTCAGCGTTCAGGCGACGATTGCCGGGAAACTTTGGGATCATCTGGAAGAACGATTCCCACTGGCCTATAACGATCTCTTCGCACGTTACACTAACGACAAAGATATCCCGCAAAGCTATGCAATGGCGATTGCCCGTCAGGAGAGCGCCTGGAATCCGAAAGTGAAATCACCGGTAGGGGCCAGCGGGCTGATGCAGATTATGCCTGGTACGGCGACTCATACGGTGAAGATGTTCTCTATTCCTGGTTACAGCAGCCCGGCACAATTGCTTGATCCGGAAACGAACATCAACATTGGCACCAGCTATCTGCAATATGTTTATCAACAGTTCGGCAATAACCGTATTTTCTCATCCGCAGCATACAACGCCGGGCCGGGGCGGGTGCGCACCTGGCTTGGTAACAGCGCCGGGCGTATCGATGCGGTGGCATTTGTCGAGAGTATCCCATTCTCCGAGACGCGTGGTTATGTGAAGAACGTATTGGCTTATGACGCGTACTATCGCTATTTCATGGGCGATAAACCGACGTTGATGAGCGCCACGGAATGGGGGCGTCGTTACTGAACTGATCTGCACGTTTATGATATGCTATCGTACTCTTTAGCGAGTACAACCGGGGGAGGCATCAGGCTTCCCCCGCTAACAATGGCGACACACTATGGCCCAACAATCACCCTATTCAGCAGCGATGGCAGAACAGCGTCACCAGGAGTGGTTACGTTTTGTCGACCTGCTTAAGAATGCCTACGAAAACGATCTCCATTTACCGTTGTTAAACCTGATGCTGACGCCGGATGAGCGCGAAGCGTTAGGAACTCGTGTGCGTATTGTCGAAGAGTTATTGCGCGGTGAAATGAGTCAGCGCGAGTTAAAAAATGAACTCGGTGCGGGCATCGCGACGATTACGCGTGGATCTAACAGCCTGAAAGCGGCACCCGTCGAGCTACGTCAGTGGCTGGAAGGCGTGTTGCTGAAAAGCGATTGATTTTGTAGGCCTGATAAGACGCATCAGCGTCGCATCAGGCATCGTGCACCGAATGCCGGATGCGGCGTGAACGCCTTATCCGTCCTGCAATGGCTGATACACGGCATTATGAAACGGACTTAGCGCCAGGATCACCGCCTGGTGATAGACACTGGCGCGGGTGAGTTTCCCGGCGGTAAACACGCCGATCGCCCCTTCTTTACGACCAATCTCATCAATGCCGGTATAGCGCGACATTACTGGCCCAAGCGCCTCGCCCTCACGCACTTTTTCCAGAATCACCTCAGGCAACGGCAAGGTTGCCGAACGTGCTTCACCACGCTGGCTGGCGTTTTCAATTACCACCCAACTGAAGGTGCTGTCACCATCTATACCCGCTTCAATGGCCACCCAAAAATCAGCCTCTGGACGTAAACGGCGGGCATTTGCTACCCGATTTCGTGCGCCAGCGCGCGTTTCCTCACTACCAAAAGGCTGTTCCGGTACGCCGCTCTCGACGACAACGGATTCAATATGGCAGGATCCTTCGTCGAAGATCTCGTGAAATGCCTGCAGAATGGCCTGAATCTTAGCGGGGTTAGTGGTCGCACAGACAACATGGTGCATAATCAGGATTACTCAAAAAATTAACGTTAAAGCAGTATACGGAAAAAAAGCATGTTACAGGTATACCTTGTCCGCCACGGCGAAACGCAGTGGAACGCCGAGCGGCGTATTCAGGGCCAGTCTGACAGCCCGCTAACCGCAAAAGGTGAGCAACAGGCAATGCAGGTGGCGAACCGTGCCAAAGAACTTGGCATCACCCACATTATCAGTAGCGATTTAGGTCGCACCCGGCGTACAGCGGAAATCATCGCCCAGGCTTGCGGTTGTGACATCATCCTTGATCCCCGCCTGCGTGAGTTAAATATGGGGGTGCTGGAAAAAAGACATATTGATTCTCTGACCGAAGAAGAAGAGAACTGGCGTCGCCAGTTAGTGAATGGCACCGTTGACGGGCGTATTCCTGAAGGCGAGTCAATGCAGGAACTGAGCGATCGCGTCAATGCCGCACTGGAATCTTGTCGGGATTTACCGCAGGGAAGTCGACCGCTGCTGGTGAGTCACGGTATTGCGCTGGGGTGTCTGGTGAGTACCATTCTGGGCTTACCGGCGTGGGCAGAACGCCGTTTACGCCTGCGTAACTGTTCTATTTCGCGCGTGGATTATCAGGAAAGCCTGTGGCTGGCGTCTGGCTGGGTTGTTGAAACTGCAGGGGACATCTCGCATCTGGACGCCCCTGCATTAGATGAGTTACAGCGTTAACGACGCACTGGAATCAGCAGTTCGCAGCGCAGATTAATTGGGCGATCTCCCGCTTTGGCATCTTCTGCCGGGTAGTATCGCTCAATATCCTGACCTTTACGGCGTGTCAGGTTGAGCATTGGCATGCATGTTCCGTATACCGTCAGGATAAACTCCTGCACGCCTGTTCCCAGACCTTCGTAGGTAAACATCACATATTCGCCGCCTTGCAACATCACTGGATGCCCGGTTAATACATAGCCGTCAGCCTGATCCTGGGCTAACGCAGTGGTGTAGAACACCTCTTGTTCGTCGTCTTTATCCTGGCTTGGGCGCGTTTCATTCAGACCGTAAAGTACTGGCGGAATAGAAGGCGAGTTGCCGAGAAAATCATGCCAGAACTGGTAGCGCATTTCGTGGCGGAAATCAGAGATTTGCTCCAGCGAGCAGGAGTAGCTCTGGGTAACACCAATCAGCGGCGTATCTTCCAGGGTGACAAATTTGTGTTCTGGCATAGTGAATTCACCCAGACGTAGCGGTGGGCGAATGCCAAAAGCACTCCATTCCGGGGAACGACGGTACAGCGCAGGTGTTTGAGCAAATTGCTTTTTAAATGCGCGGGTAAATGTCTGTTGAGAGTCGAAGCGGTACTGCAGCGCAATATCCAGAATCGGGCGCGCGGTCAGGCGTAGTGCTACCGCTGATTTCGACAAACGACGAGCACGAATATACGCGCCAATAGCATGGCCAGTGACATCTTTAAACATTCTCTGTAAGTGCCACTTGGAATAACCTGCTTTCGCCGCTACATTGTCGAGCGACAGGGGCTGATCCAGATGACCTTCCAGCCAGATTAAAAGGTCGCGAATAATGCCGGCCTGATCCATAAAATTTCCTCATCCTTTCAACAACGAGCACCTGACATCAGGTAATTGGATAATAGCATTTTTTGTTGTTTTAGCATTCAGTGTTTTTTTCTTAGTAGAGTATGTTTCAGGTCTTTACGGGAATAAAAGTATTGAGATTTTGTTCTTAATCAATATGTTATTTACCGTGACGAACTAATTGCTTAATGTAACTTATAAAAATGGTAACAATATGAAATACAAGCATTTGATCCTATCTTTAAGCCTGATAATGCTGGGGCCGTTGGCACATGCGGAAGAAATTGGTTCGGTTGATACCGTATTTAAAATGATCGGCCCGGATCACAAAATTGTCGTAGAAGCCTTCGACGATCCCGATGTAAAAAATGTCACCTGCTATGTGAGCCGGGCGAAAACGGGCGGTATTAAAGGCGGATTGGGGCTGGCGGAAGATACTTCCGACGCGGCTATTTCCTGCCAGCAAGTCGGACCGATTGAACTGTCAGAACGCATTAAAAACGGCAAAGCCCAGGGCGAAGTGGTATTCAAGAAACGTACATCGCTGGTCTTTAAGTCGTTACAGGTCGTGCGCTTCTATGATGCCAAACGCAATGCGCTCGCCTATCTGGCTTACTCCGACAAAGTTGTCGATGGTTCACCGAAAAATGCCATCAGCGCCGTCCCTGTCATGCCGTGGCGACAATAACAGAGGCGATTTATGCAACGGGAAACGGTCTGGTTAGTAGAAGACGAGCAAGGGATAGCCGACACGCTGGTCTACATGTTGCAGCAGGAAGGTTTTGCCGTCGACGTTTTTGAGCGGGGCTTGCCGGTGCTCGATAAAGCGCGCCAGCGGGTTCCCGACGTTATTATTCTCGATGTTGGTCTGCCTGATATCAGCGGCTTTGAATTATGCCGCCAGTTGCTGGCGATCCATCCGGCGTTGCCTGTGCTGTTCCTGACGGCCCGTAGTGAAGAGGTCGATCGTCTGCTTGGGCTAGAAATTGGTGCTGACGACTACGTGGCTAAACCGTTTTCACCTCGCGAAGTGTGCGCCAGAGTGCGCACCTTGCTGCGTCGGGTGAAGAAATTTTCTACGCCGCCTCCCGTCATCCGTATTGGTCATTTTGAACTGAATGAACCTGCGGCGCAGATAAGCTGGTTTGACACGCCATTAACGCTGACGCGATACGAGTTTTTATTGCTGAAAACGTTACTCAAGTCGCCAGGCCGTGTCTGGTCACGCCAGCAATTGATGGATAGTGTCTGGGAAGACGCGCAGGACACTTACGATCGCACCGTCGATACCCACATTAAAACGCTGCGTGCCAAGCTGCGCTGCATCAATCCCGAGCTTTCACCGATTAATACCCACCGCGGCATGGGATACAGCCTGAGGAGTCTGTAATGCGCATCGGCATGCGACTGTTGCTGGGCTATTTTTTACTGGTAGCAGTGGCTGCCTGGTTCGTGCTGGCTATTTTTGTCAAAGAAGTTAAACCGGGCGTGCGAAGGGCGACGGAAGGGACGTTGATCGACACCGCAACGTTGCTGGCGGAGCTGGCGCGCCCTGATTTGCTCTCTGGCGATCCTGCGCATGGGCAATTGGCACAGGCGTTTGACCAACTACAAAATCGCCCGTTTCGCGCCAATATCGGCGGCATTCACAAAGTGCGCAACGAATACCATGTTTATATGACTGATGCACAGGGCAAAGTTTTGTTCGACTCGGCAAATAAAGCCGTTGGGCAGGATTACTCACGCTGGAATGATGTCTGGCTAACGTTGCGCGGTCAGTATGGCGCGCGCAGTACGTTGCAAAATCCCGCCGATCCCGAAAGTTCTGTGATGTATGTTGCTGCCCCCATTATGGACGGCTCGCGGCTTATTGGTGTTTTGAGCGTAGGCAAACCGAACGCGGCGATGGCGCCGGTGATTAAACGCAGCGAGCGGCGAATATTATGGGCGAGCGGCATTTTGCTGGGAATTGCACTGGTGATTGGTGCCGGAATGGTTTGGTGGATCAACCGCTCCATTGCCCGACTCACCCGTTATGCTGATTCCGTCACCGATAATAAACCCGTTCCGCTCCCTGATCTTGGCAGCAGCGAGTTGCGTAAGTTAGCGCAGGCGTTGGAAAGTATGCGCGTGAAGCTGGAAGGGAAAAACTATATTGAGCAGTATGTCTACGCGTTAACCCATGAGCTGAAAAGTCCGTTGGCAGCAATTCGTGGCGCGGCGGAAATCTTACGCGAAGGACCGCCACCGGAAGTGGTAGCCCGTTTTACCGACAATATTTTGACACAAAACGCGAGAATGCAGGCGCTGGTTGAAACGCTACTACGCCAGGCAAGACTGGAAAATCGTCAGGAGGTCGTTCTTTCTGCGGTTGATGTGGCGGCATTATTTCTCCGCGTCAGCGAAGCGCGCACCGTACAGTTGGCAGAAAAAAATATCACTCTGAATGTTATGCCCATCGAGGTTAACGTTGTTGCTGAACCGGCGTTGCTGGAACAGGCGCTGGGGAATTTACTGGATAACGCCATCGATTTTACCCCCGAGCATGGCTGTATAACGCTTAGTGCTGAGGTGGATCAGGAGCAAGTTACGCTTAACGTGCAGGATACCGGTAGCGGCATTCCTGACTACGCGCTGTCGCGTATTTTTGAACGCTTTTACTCTTTGCCGCGCGAGAATGGACAAAAAAGCAGTGGGTTGGGACTGGCGTTTGTCAGCGAAGTTGCCCGTTTGCTTAATGGTGAAGTCACACTGCGCAACGTGCCGCAAGGCGGCGTGCTGGCCTCGCTCCGACTTCACCTGCACTTCACATAACTTCAAATTCTTCCCACATAGTCTTCATACACTGCAGCCATCGCAAAGGAGAAGACTATGTTGAAATCCCCCCTGTTCTGGAAAATGGCCACTTTGTTTGGTGCCGTGTTGCTGCTGTTAATTCCATTAATGTTGATTCGGCAGGTGATTGTCGAACGTGCCGATTACCGTAGTGATGTTGAGGATGCGATTCGTCAAAGCACCAGTGGGTCGCAAAAGTTGGTCGGGCCGCTCATCGCTATCCCTGTAACTGAGCTTTATACGGTGCAAGAAGAAGAAAAAACCGTGGAGCGGAAACGAAGTTTTATCCATTTCTGGTTACCTGAGTCGTTGATGGTTGATGGCAATCAGAACGTGGAAGAACGGAAGATAGGCATTTATACCGGTCAGGTCTGGCACAGTGATTTAACGCTAAAAGCCGATTTTGACGTTTCGCGTCTTAGCGAACTCAACGCGCCCAATATCACCTTAGGCAAGCCGTTTATTGTGATTAGTGTAGGTGATGCGCGTGGTATTGGGGTGGTGAAAGCACCTGAACTTAACGGAACGACGCTGACCATTGAACCCGGAACAGGGTTAGAGCAAGGCGGGCAGGGCGTGCATATTCCTTTAACCGAAGGGAACTGGCTGAAGCAGAACCTGAAGCTGAATATGGCGCTGAATTTAAGCGGGACAGGGAGCCTTTCCGTGGTGCCGACGGGGCGTAATAGCGAATTGACCTTAACCAGTAACTGGCCGCACCCCAGTTTTTTAGGTGATTTTTTGCCCGCAAAACGGGAGGTCAGCGAGACCGGTTTTCAGGCGCAATGGCAAAGTAGTTGGTTTGCCAATAACCTCGGTGAGCGTTTTGCTTCAGGCAATAATACCCGTTGGGACAATTTCCCGGCGTTTAGCGTCGCAGTCACTACGCCAGCCGATCAGTATCAATTAACGGACCGGGCGACCAAATATGCCATTTTGCTCATTGCGCTGACTTTTATGGCCTTCTTTGTTTTTGAAATGCTAACCGCACAACGTTTACACCCAATGCAATATTTGCTGGTGGGGCTGTCATTGGTGATGTTTTATTTACTCTTGCTGGCGTTTTCTGAACATACCGGTTTTACCGTGGCCTGGATAATCGCCAGCCTGATAGGGGCGTTAATGAACGGTGTTTACTTGCAGGCGGTATTAAAAGGTTGGCGCAACAGCATGTTGTTTACCCTGGCTTTGTTGTTGCTGGATGGCGTGATGTGGGGACTGCTGAATTCTGCCGATAGCGCGCTGTTGTTGGGGACGAGTGTGCTGGTGGTGGCGCTGGCAGGTATGATGTTTGTGACTCGCAATATCGACTGGTATGCGTTTTCAATGCCGAAAATGAAAATCAGTAAAGAAGTCACAACGGACGATGAGTTACGTATCTGGAAATAATATTGGCTAATAAAAACGGCGCTAAAAAGCGCCGTTTTTTTGACGGTGGTAAAGCCGATTAATCTTCCAGATCACCGCAGAAGCGATAACCTTCACCGTGAATGGTGGCGATGATTTCCGGCGTATCCGGCGTAGATTCGAAATGTTTACGAATACGACGGATCGTCACGTCTACAGTACGGTCGTGTGGTTTCAGCTCACGGCCGGTCATTTTCTTCAGCAGTTCAGCACGGGACTGAATTTTGCCAGGGTTTTCACAGAAGTGAAGCATGGCGCGGAACTCGCTGCGCGGCAGTTTGTACTGCTCGCCATCAGGGCCGATCAACGAACGGCTGTTGATGTCCAGTTCCCAACCATTGAACTTGTAGCTTTCAACGCTACGGCGTTCTTCGCTGACAGTACCCAGATTCATGGTACGAGACAGCAGGTTGCGTGCACGGATAGTCAGTTCACGCGGGTTAAACGGTTTGGTGATGTAGTCATCTGCACCGATTTCGAGGCCGAGAATTTTATCGACTTCGTTGTCACGGCCAGTCAGGAACATCAACGCAACATTCGCCTGCTCGCGCAGTTCACGCGCTAACAGAAGACCGTTCTTACCCGGCAGATTGATATCCATGATCACCAGGTTGATGTCATATTCAGAGAGGATCTGATGCATTTCCGCGCCATCTGTCGCTTCGAAAACATCATAGCCTTCCGCTTCGAAAATACTTTTCAACGTGTTGCGTGTTACCAACTCGTCTTCAACGATAAGAATGTGCGGGGTCTGCATGTTTGCTACCTAAATTGCCAACTAAATCGAAACAGGAAGTACAAAAGTCCCTGACCTGCCTGATACATGCTGCAAATTAACATGATCGGCGTAACATGACTAAAGTACGTAATTGCGTTCTTGATGCACTTTCCATCAACGTCAACAACATCATTAGCTTGGTCGTGGGTACTTTCCCTCAGGACCCGACAGTGTCAAAAACGGCTGTCATCCTAACCATTTTAACAGCGACATAACAGGCTAAGACGTGCCGGACACCCAATAAAACTACGCTTCGTTGACATATATCAAGTTCAATTGTAGCACGTTAACAGTTTGATGAAATCATCGTATCCAAATGCTAGCTTTCGTCACATTATTTTAATAATCCAACTAGTTGCATCATACAACTAATAAACGTGGTGAATCCAATTGTCGAGATTTATTTTTTATAAAATTATCCTAAGTAAACAGAAAGATATGTAGCGTTTTTTAACAATTAAACGGTTAGTACAGTCAGGAAATAGTTTAGCTTTTTTTAAGCTAAGTAAAGGGCTTTTTCTGCGACTTGCGTTAATATTTTGTAAATTCTCTCCGCGCAGTAAGTTGACATTCATCACCCTGTTCGCGGTTATTTGGTCAAGAAGAGTAGCAACATGCGTATAACGATTATTCTGGTCGCACCCGCCAGAGCAGAAAATATAGGTGCAGCGGCGCGGGCAATGAAAACAATGGGATTTAGCGAACTGCGCATTGTCGATAGCCAGGCCCATCTGGAGCCCGCCACCCGCTGGGTTGCACATGGCTCCGGTGATATTATTGATAATATTAAAGTTTTTCCAACACTGGCTGAATCTTTACACGATGTCGACTTTACTGTCGCCACCACTGCGCGTAGCCGGGCGAAATATCATTACTATGCGACGCCGGTGGAACTGGTGCCGTTGTTGGAGGAAAAATCGACGTGGATGAATCATGTGGCGTTGGTATTTGGCCGGGAAGATTCCGGTCTGACAAACGAAGAACTGGCGCTGGCTGATATTCTTACTGGCGTGCCGATGGTGGCAGATTACCCTTCGCTTAATCTGGGGCAGGCGGTGATGGTTTATTGCTATCAATTAGCAACATTAATACAACAACCGACGAAAAGTGACGCAACTGCAGACCAACATCAACTGCGTGCTTTACGCGAACGAGTCATGTCATTGTTAACGACGTTAGCGGTGGCAGATGACACAAAACTGATCGACTGGTTACAACAACGCCTGGGACTTTTAGAGCAACGAGACACCGCAATGTTGCACCGTTTGCTGCATGATATTGAAAAAAATATCACCAAATAAAAAACTGTAGGGAATGTTATCTTTAGGTTTTAATTCTGACTGCAACGGGAAATATGTCTCAGTGTGGATTAAAAAAAGAGCACTTGCCAGCAGCTTATGGACGGGTAGCCTTCCGTGAGTAAATTAAAATTTTATTGACTTAGGTCACTAAATACTTTAACCAATATAGGCATAGCGCACAGACAGATAAAAATTACAGAGTACACAACATCCATGAAACGCATCAGCACCACCATTACCACCACCATCACCATTACCACAGGTAACGGTGCGGGCTGACGCGTACAGGAAACACAGAAAAAAGCCCGCACCTGACAGTGCGGGCTTTTTTTTCGACCAAAGGTAACGAGGTAACAACCATGCGAGTGTTGAAGTTCGGCGGTACATCAGTGGCAAATGCAGAACGTTTTCTGCGGGTTGCCGATATTCTGGAGAGCAATGCCAGGCAGGGGCAGGTGGCTACCGTCCTCTCTGCCCCCGCCAAAATTACCAACCATCTGGTGGCGATGATTGAAAAAACCATTAGCGGCCAGGATGCTTTACCCAATATCAGCGATGCCGAACGTATTTTTGCCGAACTTCTGACTGGACTCGCCGCCGCCCAGCCGGGATTCCCGCTGGCGCAACTGAAAACGTTTGTCGATCAAGAATTTGCCCAAATTAAGCATGTCCTGCACGGTATTAGCCTGCTGGGACAATGTCCGGACAGCATCAACGCTGCGCTGATCTGTCGTGGCGAAAAAATGTCGATCGCTATTATGGCCGGTGTACTGGAAGCGCGCGGTCACAACGTTACCGTTATCGATCCGGTCGAAAAACTGCTGGCAGTCGGTCATTACCTCGAATCTACCGTCGATATTGCCGAATCTACCCGCCGTATTGCTGCAAGCCGCATTCCGGCTGACCACATGGTGCTGATGGCTGGTTTCACCGCCGGTAATGAAAAAGGCGAACTGGTGGTGCTGGGGCGCAATGGTTCCGACTACTCCGCTGCGGTACTGGCTGCTTGTTTACGCGCCGATTGCTGCGAGATCTGGACGGACGTTGACGGTGTTTATACCTGCGACCCGCGTCAGGTGCCCGATGCGAGGTTGTTGAAGTCGATGTCCTATCAGGAAGCGATGGAGCTTTCTTACTTCGGCGCTAAAGTTCTTCATCCTCGCACCATTACCCCTATCGCCCAGTTCCAGATCCCTTGCCTGATTAAAAACACCGGAAACCCACAAGCGCCCGGTACGCTTATTGGCGCCAGCCGTGACGAAGACGAACTACCGGTAAAAGGGATTTCCAATCTGAATAATATGGCGATGTTCAGCGTTTCCGGTCCAGGAATGAAGGGGATGGTTGGCATGGCGGCGCGTGTGTTTGCTGCAATGTCACGTGCCAGAATTTCGGTGGTGCTGATTACCCAATCGTCTTCCGAATACAGTATCAGTTTCTGCGTTCCACAAAGCGACTGTGCACGCGCTGAACGGGCGATGCAGGAAGAGTTCTACCTTGAACTAAAAGAAGGTTTACTGGAGCCGCTGGCGGTCACTGAACGACTGGCAATAATTTCGGTGGTGGGTGATGGTATGCGCACTTTGCGCGGGATCTCAGCGAAATTCTTTGCCGCGCTGGCTCGCGCCAATATCAATATTGTCGCCATTGCCCAAGGGTCTTCTGAACGCTCAATCTCCGTGGTGGTAAATAACGATGACGCGACGACGGGGGTGCGTGTAACCCACCAGATGCTGTTCAATACCGATCAGGTTATCGAAGTCTTTGTGATTGGCGTCGGTGGCGTTGGCGGTGCGCTGCTGGAGCAACTGAAGCGTCAGCAAAGCTGGCTGAAGAACAAACATATCGACTTACGTGTCTGCGGCGTTGCCAACTCGAAGGCGTTGCTGACCAATGTGCATGGCCTTAACCTGGAAAACTGGCAGGAAGAACTGGCGCAAGCCAAAGAGCCGTTTAATCTCGGGCGTTTAATTCGCCTGGTGAAAGAATATCATCTGTTGAACCCGGTGATTGTCGACTGCACCTCCAGCCAGGCGGTGGCGGATCAATATGCCGACTTCCTGCGTGAAGGTTTCCACGTGGTGACGCCGAATAAAAAGGCCAACACCTCGTCGATGGATTACTACCATCAGTTGCGTTACGCGGCGGAAAAATCACGGCGTAAATTCCTCTACGACACCAATGTCGGTGCGGGATTGCCGGTTATTGAGAACTTGCAAAACTTGCTCAGCGCTGGCGATGAATTGATGAAATTCTCCGGCATTCTTTCTGGCTCGCTCTCGTTTATCTTCGGCAAGTTAGATGAAGGTATGAGCTTCTCTGAAGCGACCACGCTGGCGCGGGAAATGGGTTATACCGAACCGGATCCGCGAGATGACCTGTCCGGTATGGATGTGGCGCGTAAGCTGTTGATTCTCGCCCGTGAAACCGGGCGTGAACTGGAACTGGCGGATATTGAAATCGAACCTGTGCTGCCAGCCGGGTTTAACGCTGAGGGTGATGTTGCGGCTTTTATGGCGAACCTGTCACAGCTTGACGATCTCTTTGCCGCACGCGTGGCGAAGGCTCGTGATGAAGGCAAAGTTTTGCGCTATGTTGGCAACATTGATGAAGATGGTGTCTGCCGCGTGAAGATTGCTGAAGTGGATGGTAACGATCCGCTGTTCAAAGTGAAAAACGGCGAAAACGCATTAGCCTTCTATAGCCACTATTATCAGCCGCTGCCGCTGGTTTTGCGCGGTTACGGCGCGGGCAATGATGTTACGGCTGCCGGTGTCTTTGCCGATCTGCTACGCACCCTCTCATGGAAGTTAGGAGTCTGAAATGGTTAAAGTTTATGCTCCGGCTTCCAGTGCCAATATGAGCGTCGGGTTTGATGTGCTCGGCGCGGCGGTAACGCCTGTTGATGGCGAATTGCTTGGGGATGTGGTGACGGTTGAGGCGGCAGAGGCATTCAGTCTCAACAACCTCGGACAGTTTGCCGACAAACTACCGTCAGAACCGCGAGAAAATATCGTTTATCAGTGCTGGGAGCGTTTTTGCCAGGAACTGGGCAAGCAAATTCCAGTGGCGATGACCCTGGAAAAGAATATGCCGATCGGTTCTGGCTTAGGTTCCAGCGCCTGTTCAGTGGTCGCGGCACTGGTCGCGATGAATGAGCACTGTGGCAAGCCGCTCAACGATACCCGCCTGTTGGCCTTGATGGGCGAGCTGGAAGGGCGTATTTCTGGCAGCATTCATTACGACAATGTGGCTCCGTGCTTTCTTGGCGGTATGCAGTTGATGATCGAAGAAAACGGCATCATCAGCCAGCAGGTGCCGGGGTTTGATGAGTGGTTGTGGGTGCTGGCGTATCCGGGGATTAAAGTCTCGACGGCAGAAGCTCGGGCTATTTTACCGGCGCAGTACCGCCGTCAGGATTGCATTGCTCACGGGCGGCATCTGGCGGGCTTCATTCACGCCTGCTATTCCCGTCAGCCTGAGCTTGCCGCGAAGCTGATGAAAGATGTTATCGCTGAACCCTACCGTGAACGTTTACTGCCGGGCTTCAGGCAGGCACGGCAGGCGGTAGCGGAAATCGGCGCAGTAGCGAGCGGTATCTCCGGCTCTGGCCCGACCTTGTTCGCTCTGTGTGACAAGCCGGATACCGCCCAACGCGTTGCTGACTGGTTGGGTAAGAACTACCTGCAAAATCAGGAAGGTTTTGTTCATATTTGCCGGCTGGATACGGCGGGCGCACGAGTACTGGAAAACTAAATGAAACTCTACAATCTGAAAGATCACAACGAACAGGTCAGCTTTGCGCAAGCCGTAACGCAGGGGTTGGGTAAAAATCAGGGGCTATTTTTTCCGCACGATCTACCGGAATTTAGTCTGACCGAAATTGATGAGATGCTGAAGCTGGATTTCGTTACCCGCAGCGCGAAGATCCTCTCAGCGTTTATTGGCGATGAGATCCCGCAGGACGCACTGGAAGAGCGCGTGTGTGCAGCGTTTGCATTCCCGGCTCCGGTTGCCAAAGTTACAAGCGATGTCGGTTGCCTGGAACTGTTCCACGGGCCAACGCTGGCATTTAAAGATTTTGGCGGTCGCTTTATGGCGCAAATGCTGACTCATATTGCGGGCGATAAACCGGTGACTATTCTGACCGCGACCTCCGGCGATACCGGGGCGGCAGTGGCTCACGCGTTCTATGGTTTACCAAATGTAAAAGTGGTTATCCTCTATCCGCGCGGCAAAATCAGTCCACTGCAAGAAAAACTGTTCTGTACATTAGGCGGCAACATTGAAACTGTCGCTATCGACGGCGATTTCGATGCCTGTCAGGCACTGGTGAAGCAGGCGTTTGATGATGAAGAGCTGAAAGTGGCGCTTGGGCTGAACTCAGCTAACTCCATTAATATCAGCCGGTTGCTGGCGCAGATTTGCTACTACTTTGAGGCTGTGGCGCAGTTGCCGCAGGAGGCGCGGAACCAGTTGGTTGTCTCGGTGCCAAGCGGTAACTTCGGTGATTTGACTGCAGGCCTGCTGGCAAAATCTCTCGGTCTGCCGGTGAAGCGTTTTATCGCTGCCACTAACGTTAACGATACAGTGCCGCGTTTCCTGCACGACGGGCAGTGGTCGCCAAAAGCCACCCAGGCGACATTATCCAATGCGATGGATGTTAGCCAGCCGAATAACTGGCCGCGTGTGGAAGAGTTGTTCCGCCGCAAAATTTGGCAATTGAAGGAGTTGGGCTATGCGGCGGTGGATGATGAATCGACCCGGCAGACGATGCGCGAATTAAAAGATCTGGGATATACCTCAGAACCGCATGCTGCCGTGGCTTACCGTGCGCTGCGTGACCAGCTTCACCCAGGCGAATATGGTCTGTTCCTCGGCACCGCGCATCCGGCGAAATTTAAAGAGAGCGTGGAGGTAATTCTTGGTGAAACGCTGGAGCTGCCAAAAGAGCTGGCAGAACGTGCTGATTTACCGCTGCTTTCTCATAATCTGCCCGCTGATTTTGCCGCGCTGCGCAAGCTGATGATGAATCATAAGTAGTATCCATTAATTTCCTGAAAATGGCCGGGCTTGCGTTTATGCAGTTCGGCTTTTTTGTGGAGAAAATATGAGAAAAATCGACAGAAAAAAAGGAGAAATTTTCAATAAATGCGGTAACTTAGCTCTTTTAATTGTAGAGAATGACAACGGGGATTCTTTTACCGTAAGCTCCGGATATCGGCCCATAACTGGCAATGATAAAAGGAGTCACCTGTGAAAAAGATGCAATCTATCCTGCTCGCACTTTCCCTGATTCTGGTCGCTCCTATGGCAGCGCAGGCAGAGGAAATAATGCTAGTACCATCAGTGAAATTACAGATTGGCGATCGCGATCATCGCGGTTACTACTGGGATGGCGGTTACTGGCGTGACCATAACTGGTGGTATAGAAATTACGAATGGCGAGATAATCGCTGGCACCCACACGGATCGCAGCCGCACCATAATTGGTATAATGATCATCGAAATGATCACCGCGGAGATCATCGAAACGATCACGGCGGCGAGCATCGTCCAGGTCCGGACAGACACCATCGGTAAACATAACTGCCGGATGACCTCCGGCATTTGAGCCTGATGGCAAACGCAAAATTGCCTGATGCGCTACACTTATCAGGCCTACGTGATCTCTACAATATATTGAATCTGCATGCTTTTGTAGGCCGGATAAGGCGTTTACGCCGTATCCGGCATTTACCGCAAACTTAACGCAGCTCGTAGCGTTTAAACACCAGTTCGCTATTGCTGGAGGTGGCTTCATCAAAGAAGTAACCTTCACGATTAAAGCCAGTCAGTTGTTCTGGTTTGGTCAGGCGATTCTCAATAATAAAACGACTCATCAGGCCGCGCGCTTTCTTAGCGTAGAAACTAATAACCTTAAACTTGCCGTTCTTCTCATCGAGGAACACCGGCTTGATAATCTCAGCATTCAGTTTCTTCGGTTTCACTGATTTAAAATACTCATCTGACGCCAGGTTAATTACTACCTGATCGCCTTGCGCTTCGAGCGCCTCGTTCAGCTTGTTGGTGATCACATCACCCCAGAATTGGTACAGATCTTTGCCCCGGGCGTTCTCAAGACGGATCCCCATTTCCAGACGGTATGGCTGCATTAAATCGAGTGGACGCAGTACGCCATACAAACCGGAAAGCATACGCAGATGCTGCTGGGCAAAAGCGAAATCTTCTTCGCTGAAGGTTTCGGCCTGCAAACCGGTATAGACATCGCCTTTGAACGCCAGAATCGCCTGCCGGGCATTCTCCGGCGTGAAATCTGGCTGCCAGTCATGAAAGCGAGCGGCGTTGATACCCGCCAGTTTGTCGCTGATATGCATCAGCGTGCTAATCTGCGGGGGTGTCAGCTTCCGCGCTTCGTGAATAAGCTGCTGTGAGTGATCTAACAGCTCCGGCAACGTATAGCGCGTGGTAGCCAACGGGCTTTGATAATCAAGCGTTTTCGCAGGTGAAATCAGAATCAGCATATCCAGTCCTTGCAGGAAATTTACAGCGACTGTAGCAAAAAATGCGGATGAATTGATCGATAGTTGTGATTAGTCCTGCGAAACATCATCCCACGTATCAGGTGCGAGTTGCTGGCCGATGTCCGGGTAGCGCAGCGGATCAAACATCGGGCGTATGCCGAGTTTACGCTGGCGCAGATAATCACTGGCAATGGTATGCACTACCGGAGAGAGCAGCAAAATAGCGGTCAGATTAGTGATCGCCATACACGCCATAATAATATCAGCCAGTTGCCACATCATGGGGAGGCTAAGTAGCGTGCCACCAATCACGGTGGCAAAGATGCAGATACGCAGACACCAGATCGCTTTAGTGTTGTTCATACGTAAAAAGAAAAGGTTATTTTCCGCATAAATGTAATTGGCGACGATAGAGCTGAAGGCAAACAGAATCACCACTATTGTGACAAACTCTGCCCCCCAGGAACCCATTAGTGCTCGCATCGCTTTCTGGAGAAGCTGAATACCCTCCAGCGGCATATAGGTTGTACCGTTTCCGGCCAGCAATATTAGCATGGCGCTTGCCGTGCAGATGACCAGGGTGTCGATAAAAATGCCGATCATCTGAACAATACCTTGTGCTGCCGGATGCGGCGGCCAGGATGCTGCCGCCGCCGCTGCATTTGGTGTCGACCCCATTCCCGCCTCATTAGAAAACATACTGCGCTGAAAGCCGTTCGTAACTGCCTGGCTCAGGGTGTAACCCGCGGTGCCGCCTGCCGCTTCCTGCCAGCCAAAGGCGCTGTCAAAAATAGACCAAATGATGTGAGGAAGTTGCTCGATATTCATCGCACAAATAATCAGACTGGCGAGTACCCAAATTAATGCCATTACAGGGACAAACCATTGCATCAGTCGGGCGACACCATAAATACCGTGGGTTATCGCCAACAGGGCAAAGACAGCGAGTATGATGCCGGTTACTAATGGTGGGACATCAAACGCAAAATGCATCGCGCGGGCGACGGCGTTTGCCTGAACACCGCTGAAAATCAATCCGTAGGCGATGAGCAAAAAGATAGCGAATAGCACGCCCATCCAGCGCATCCCCAATCCACGCGCCATATACCATGCCGGACCACCGCGAAACTGCCCATTAGCGTCACGTTCTTTATAAAGTTGGGCAAGGGAACATTCGGCAAAAGAGGTCGCCATGCCGATAAACGCGGCAATCCACATCCAGAAGATGGCACCGGGTCCACCGGCAGTAATGGCCAGCGCAACACCGGCGAGGTTACCGCTGCCGACGCGCGCGGCAAGACTGGTACACAGTGACTGAAAAGACGTTAAGCCCCCCGGTTGTGGATGAACGCTATTTTTGAGACTTTTGCCAAACTGGCGAATGTAGCGAAACTGAACGAATCTGGTGCGAAAAGTGAACCAGCAACCTGCGCCGAAGAGCAGGTAGATCATCACTGATCCCCATAGAACACTGTTAATAAAAGAGAAAAAGTCAGGCATTCGTATCCCTCTTGTCGCCGGCACGCGGTTACATTCCTGTGTAAACGTTACCAATTGATTAAGAATTATATACGATGTGCATTGGTAGATAACGCTTGTGTAGCATACTTGAGTTTTTGCTTAAAAATGGCGAGCGATATCAACGCAGTGTCAGAAAACCTAAACAGTCTCGCCTGGCGATAACCCTCTCGTCTGCGGTTGCGCTGTCGTTGCGTCGTGATATCATCAGGGCAGACCGGTTACATCCCCCTAACAAGCTGTTTAAAGAGAAATACTATCATGACGGACAAATTGACCTCCCTTCGTCAGTACACCACTGTAGTGGCCGACACTGGGGACATCGCGGCAATGAAGCTGTATCAACCGCAGGATGCCACAACCAACCCTTCTCTCATTCTTAACGCAGCGCAGATTCCGGAATACCGCAAGTTGATTGATGATGCTGTCGCATGGGCGAAACAGCAGAGCAACGATCGCGCACAGCAAATCGTGGACGCGACTGACAAACTGGCAGTAAACATTGGTCTGGAAATCCTGAAACTGGTTCCTGGCCGTATCTCAACTGAAGTTGATGCGCGTCTTTCCTATGACACCGAAGCGTCAATTGCAAAAGCAAAACGTCTGATCAAGCTCTACAACGATGCGGGTATCAGCAACGATCGTATTCTGATCAAACTGGCGTCTACCTGGCAGGGTATCCGTGCTGCTGAACAGCTAGAAAAAGAAGGTATCAACTGTAACCTGACTCTGCTGTTTTCCTTCGCCCAGGCGCGTGCTTGTGCAGAAGCTGGCGTATTCCTGATCTCTCCGTTTGTTGGCCGTATTCTTGACTGGTACAAAGCCAATACCGACAAGAAAGAGTACGCTCCGGCAGAAGATCCTGGCGTGGTTTCTGTATCGGAAATCTACCAGTACTACAAAGAGCATGGTTATGAAACCGTGGTTATGGGCGCAAGCTTCCGCAACATCGGTGAAATTCTGGAACTGGCAGGTTGCGACCGTCTGACCATTGCTCCGGCGCTGCTGAAAGAACTGGCAGAGAGCGAAGGGGCTATTGAACGTAAACTGTCCTACACTGGCGAAGTGAAAGCGCGTCCGGCACGTATCACTGAGTCCGAGTTCCTGTGGCAGCACAACCAGGATCCAATGGCTGTAGATAAACTGGCGGAAGGTATCCGTAAGTTTGCTGTTGACCAGGAAAAACTGGAAAAAATGATCGGCGCTCTGCTGTAATCATTCTTAGCGTGGCCGGGAAGTCGGTCACGCTACCTCTTCTGAAGCCTGTCTGTCACTCCCTTCGCAGTGTATCATTCTGTTTAACGAGACTGTTTAAACGGAAAAATCTTGATGAATACTTTACGTATCGGCTTAGTTTCCATTTCTGATCGCGCGTCCAGCGGCGTTTATCAGGATAAAGGCATTCCTGCACTGGAAGAGTGGCTGGCATCGGCGCTGACGACGCCATTTGAGCTGGAAACCCGTTTAATCCCTGATGAGCAGGCGATCATTGAGCAAACCTTGTGTGAGCTGGTGGACGAAATGAGTTGCCATCTGGTGCTGACAACCGGCGGTACTGGCCCCGCGCGCCGTGACGTGACACCCGATGCAACGTTGGCAGTAGCCGATCGCGAGATGCCGGGTTTTGGCGAACAGATGCGCCAGATTAGCCTGCATTTTGTTCCAACCGCGATCCTTTCGCGGCAGGTGGGCGTGATTCGTAAACAGGCATTGATTCTTAATTTGCCTGGTCAGCCGAAGTCCATCAAAGAGACGCTGGAAGGCGTGAAGGATGGCGAGGGCAATGTCGTGGTGCACGGTATTTTTGCCAGTGTGCCGTACTGCATTCAGTTGCTGGAAGGACCATACGTTGAAACGGCACCTGAAGTGGTAGCGGCATTCAGACCGAAGAGTGCAAGACGTGAAGTTAGCGAATAAAAAAATCCCCCCAGGCGGGGGGATCAGACTGATGACAAACGCAAAACTGCCTGATGCGCTACGCTTATCAGGCCTACGATCTTCCTGCAATATATTGAATTTGCATGATTATGTAGGCCGGATAAGGCGTTCACGCCGCATCCGGCATGAATAAAGCGCACGCTGATATCCCCCGTGCGGGGGATATCAAGCAATTAGTGGGATTCACCAATTGGCAGAACGGTGCGACCAAACTGCTCGTTCAGCACTTCACCCATTGCCAGGTAGATCGCGCTGGCACCGCAGATCAGACCTATCCAGCCTGCGAAGTGGATGATCGCAGCGTTACCGGCAATGTTACCGATAGCCAGTAGGGCAAACAGCACGGTCAGGCTGAAGAAAACGAATTGCAGAACGCGTGCACCTTTCAGCGTGCCGAAGAACATAAACAGCGTAAACACGCCCCACAGCCCCAGATAAACACCGAGGAACTGCGCATTCGGCGCGTCGGTCAGACCCAGTTTCGGCATCAGCAGAATCGCAACCAGCGTCAGCCAAAAAGAGCCGTAAGAAGTGAAGGCAGTTAAGCCGAAAGTGTTGCCTTTTTTATACTCCAGCAGACCGGCAAAAATTTGCGCGATACCGCCGTAGAAGATGCCCATGGCGAGAATAATACCGTCCAGAGCGAAATAACCCACGTTGTGCAGGTTAAGCAGAATGGTGGTCATGCCGAAGCCCATCAGGCCCAGCGGTGCCGGGTTAGCCAACTTAGTGTTGCCCATAATTCCTCAAAAATCATCATCGAATGAATGGTGAAATAATTTCCCTGAATAACTGTAGTGTTTTCGGGGCGCGGCATAATAATCAGCCAGTGGGGCAGTGTCTATGATCTTTTGATGGGAAAATGAAAATTTTCCCCGGTATCAGGTATCACACTTGAGTGGTGTTAACTATTCGCCGCAGGAAGGCGATTTGTAGTAGTGCCGGGATCGTGACGCGAAGGACGCTACCGCTGACGGCTTTAACCCCATTTAATGCTGCGCCACAGGCCTCCCTGACTCGCTTTAAAAGTCGCTTAACTGTAAATCGCCATGATCGGCGGTGAGTTGTATGTGTTTTACAACGCGGCAAACGGGGCATTGCAGTGCGGGATCGTTAGTTTCATTACGCGTCATGGCAATGACGTCGAGGATTTTATGGTCGTTAGCCTGCGCGGCACAGCACAACATAAGGCCAATAGCCAGGCTGACAGAAATCGTAAAAACAGATTTCATAAGGATTCTCCTTGTGGGGAGCACCAGGAGGACAAATAGCGACTGGTTTGTTGGCAGAGAAAACATGACGCATGAACGTAATATGTTATTTTTATTACAATTTTTTGGTGATAATTTTGTGTTGAATTCATCCTTTATAGGAATTAAATTCCAGTCCGTTTCTCGTCTTCTTCCGCCATATCGCGAAATTTCTGCGCAAAAGCACAAAAAATTTTTGCATCTCCCCCTTGATGACGTGGGTTACGACCCCATTTAGTAGTCAACCGCAGTGAGTGAGTCTGCAAAAAAATGAAATTGGGCAGTTGAAACCAGACGTTTCGCCCCTATTACAGACTCACAACCACATGATGACCGAATATATAGTGGAGACGTTTAGATGGGTAAAATAATTGGTATCGACCTGGGTACTACCAACTCTTGTGTAGCGATTATGGATGGCACCACTCCTCGTGTGCTGGAGAACGCCGAAGGCGATCGCACCACGCCTTCTATCATTGCCTATACCCAGGATGGTGAAACTCTGGTTGGTCAGCCGGCTAAACGTCAGGCAGTGACGAACCCGCAAAACACCCTGTTTGCGATTAAACGCCTGATTGGCCGCCGCTTCCAAGACGAAGAAGTACAGCGTGATGTTTCCATCATGCCGTTCAAAATTATTGCTGCTGATAACGGCGACGCATGGGTCGAAGTTAAAGGCCAGAAAATGGCACCGCCGCAGATTTCTGCCGAAGTGCTGAAAAAAATGAAGAAAACTGCAGAAGATTACCTGGGTGAACCGGTAACTGAAGCAGTTATCACCGTACCGGCATACTTTAACGATGCTCAGCGTCAGGCAACGAAAGACGCAGGCCGTATCGCTGGTCTGGAAGTAAAACGTATCATCAACGAACCGACCGCCGCTGCACTGGCTTACGGTCTGGACAAAGGTACAGGCAACCGTACTATCGCTGTTTATGACCTTGGTGGTGGTACTTTCGATATTTCCATTATCGAAATCGACGAAGTTGACGGTGAAAAAACCTTCGAAGTTCTGGCAACCAACGGTGATACCCACCTGGGTGGTGAAGACTTCGACAGCCGCCTGATCAACTACCTGGTTGAAGAATTCAAGAAAGATCAGGGCATTGACCTGCGTAACGATCCGCTGGCAATGCAGCGTCTGAAAGAAGCGGCAGAAAAAGCGAAAATCGAGCTGTCTTCTGCTCAGCAGACCGACGTTAACCTGCCGTACATCACTGCAGACGCGACCGGTCCGAAACACATGAACATCAAAGTGACTCGTGCAAAACTGGAAAGCCTGGTAGAAGACCTGGTGAACCGTTCCATCGAGCCGCTGAAAGTTGCTCTGCAGGACGCTGGCCTGTCCGTATCTGATATCGACGATGTTATCCTCGTTGGTGGTCAGACTCGTATGCCAATGGTTCAGAAGAAAGTTGCTGAGTTCTTTGGTAAAGAGCCGCGTAAAGACGTTAACCCGGACGAAGCTGTGGCAATCGGTGCTGCCGTTCAGGGTGGTGTACTGACTGGCGACGTGAAAGACGTACTGCTGCTGGACGTTACCCCGCTGTCTCTGGGTATCGAAACCATGGGCGGTGTGATGACGACGCTGATCGCGAAAAACACCACTATCCCGACCAAGCACAGCCAGGTGTTCTCTACCGCTGAAGACAACCAGTCTGCAGTAACCATCCACGTGCTGCAGGGTGAACGTAAACGTGCGGCTGATAACAAATCTCTGGGTCAGTTCAACCTGGATGGTATCAACCCGGCACCGCGCGGTATGCCGCAGATCGAAGTTACCTTCGATATCGATGCTGACGGTATCCTGCACGTTTCTGCGAAAGACAAAAACAGCGGTAAAGAGCAGAAGATCACCATTAAGGCTTCTTCTGGTCTGAACGAAGATGAAATCCAGAAAATGGTACGCGACGCTGAAGCTAACGCCGAAGCAGACCGTAAGTTTGAAGAGCTGGTACAGACTCGCAACCAGGGCGACCATCTGCTGCACAGCACCCGTAAGCAGGTTGAAGAAGCAGGCGACAAACTGCCGGCTGACGACAAAACTGCCATCGAGTCTGCGCTGACTGCGCTGGAAACTGCTCTGAAAGGTGAAGACAAAGCCGCTATCGAAGCGAAAATGCAGGAACTGGCACAGGTTTCCCAGAAACTGATGGAAATCGCCCAGCAGCAACATGCCCAGCAGCAGACTGCCGGTGCTGATGCTTCTGCAAACAACGCGAAAGATGACGATGTTGTCGACGCTGAATTCGAAGAAGTCAAAGACAAAAAATAATCGCCCTATAAACGGGTAATTATACTGACACGGGCGAAGGGGATTTTCCTCTCCGCCCGTGCATTCATCTAGGGGCAAATTAAAAAAGATGGCTAAGCAAGATTATTACGAGATTTTAGGCGTTTCCAAAACTGCGGAAGAGCGTGAAATCAAAAAGGCCTATAAACGCCTGGCCATGAAATATCACCCGGACCGTAACCAGGGTGACAAAGAGGCCGAGGCGAAATTTAAAGAGATCAAGGAAGCTTATGAAGTTCTGACCGATTCGCAAAAACGCGCGGCATACGATCAGTATGGTCATGCGGCGTTTGAGCAAGGCGGCATGGGCGGCGGCGGTTTTGGCGGCGGCGCAGACTTCAGCGATATTTTTGGTGACGTTTTTGGCGATATTTTTGGCGGCGGACGTGGTCGTCAACGTGCGGCGCGTGGTGCTGATTTACGCTATAACATGGAGCTCACCCTCGAAGAAGCTGTACGTGGCGTGACCAAAGAGATCCGCATTCCGACTCTGGAAGAGTGTGACGTTTGCCACGGTAGCGGTGCAAAACCGGGTACGCAACCGCAGACCTGTCCGACCTGTCATGGTTCTGGTCAAGTGCAGATGCGCCAGGGGTTCTTTGCCGTGCAGCAGACCTGTCCACACTGTCAGGGCCGAGGTACGCTGATCAAAGATCCGTGCAACAAATGTCATGGTCATGGTCGTGTTGAGCGTAGCAAAACGCTGTCCGTTAAAATCCCGGCAGGGGTGGACACTGGAGACCGCATCCGTCTTGCGGGCGAAGGTGAAGCGGGTGAGCACGGCGCACCAGCAGGCGATCTGTACGTTCAGGTTCAGGTTAAACAGCACCCGATTTTCGAACGTGAAGGTAACAACCTGTATTGCGAAGTGCCGATCAACTTCGCGATGGCCGCACTTGGTGGTGAAATCGAAGTGCCGACCCTCGATGGTCGCGTCAAACTGAAAGTGCCTGGAGAAACCCAGACAGGTAAGCTGTTCCGCATGCGTGGTAAAGGCGTGAAGTCTGTCCGCGGCGGTGCGCAGGGGGATTTACTGTGCCGCGTCGTGGTCGAAACACCGGTAGGTCTGAACGAGAAGCAGAAACAACTGCTGCAAGATCTGCAAGAAAGCTTCGGAGGCCCAACCGGCGAGCACAACAGCCCGCGTTCGAAGAGTTTCTTCGACGGCGTGAAGAAGTTTTTTGACGACCTGACTCGCTAATTTCCTGAAAAGCCTACCCGTGGGCAGGCTTGGGTAAAAACAAGGGTGCGTTGAAGATATGCGAGCACCTGTAAAGTGGCGGGGATCACTCCCCGCCGTTGCTCTTACTCGGATTCGTAAGCCGTGAAAACAGCAACCTCCGTCTGGCCAGTTCGGATGTGAACCTCACAGAGGTCTTTTCTCGTTACCAGCGCCGCCACTACGGCGGTGATACAGATGACGATCAGGGCGACAATCATCGCCTTATGCTGCTTCATTGCTCTCTTCTCCTTGACCTTACGGTCAGTAAGAGGCACTCTACATGTGTTCAGCATATAGGGGGCCTCGGGTTGATGGTAAAATATCACTCGGGGCTTTTCTCTATCTGCCATCCAGCTAATGCCTGAGACAGACAGCCTCAAGCACCCGCCGCTATTATACTATTCACTTTAATCCATTTGATTATATCAACCCCAATCCTGAAGACGCCTCGCATTTTTATGGCGTAATTTTTTAAGGATTCAATTAGTTAACGTTGATTTGTCCCTTTATTGCAATTATTGAGGACAAGTTGGATATATTTGAAATATCGCCCTAACAAACAGCTCTGGCTTACCACAAATTAATTATTACTTTTCCGAATAAATCCTTCAGAAATCGTGACCTTAAGCTATGATTATTGAGTTTTGAGGTCATCAGCCACCGCTTTCGGGCGTCAAAAAATCTTCCTCCGCTGGTGACGCAACCTCCTTTATAGATCGTAAAAAGCGAACTATTCCTACATTATAATCTGATTTTAACGATGATTCTTGCGGGGTAAAATAGTAAAAACGATCTATTCACCTGAAAGAGAAATAAAAAGTGAAACATCTGCATCGATTCTTTAGTAGTGATGCCTCGGGAGGCATTATTCTCATTATTGCCGCTGTTCTGGCGATGATTATGGCCAACAGCGGCGCAACCAGTGGATGGTATCACGACTTTCTTGAAACGCCGGTTCAGCTTCGGGTTGGTTCACTTGAGATCAACAAAAACATGCTGTTATGGATAAATGACGCACTGATGGCGATATTTTTCCTGTTAGTTGGTCTGGAAGTTAAACGCGAACTGATGCAAGGATCTCTGGCCAGCCTGCGGCAGGCTGCGTTTCCGGTCATTGCCGCTATCGGCGGGATGATTGTCCCGGCATTGCTCTATCTGGCTTTTAACTATGCTGATCCTATCACTCGTGAAGGGTGGGCGATCCCGGCGGCTACTGACATTGCCTTTGCGCTTGGTGTACTGGCGTTATTGGGAAGCCGTGTGCCGTTAGCGCTGAAGATCTTTTTGATGGCGCTGGCTATTATCGATGATCTTGGTGCCATCATTATCATCGCCTTGTTTTACACCAATGACTTGTCGATGGCTTCTCTTGGCGTTGCTGCAGTGGCGATTGCTGTACTCGCTGTGTTGAACATGTGTGGCGTGCGCCGTACAGGGGTTTATATTCTGGTTGGTGTGGTGCTGTGGACGGCCGTGCTGAAATCAGGCGTCCACGCAACGCTGGCTGGGGTTATTGTTGGCTTCTTTATTCCGTTAAAAGAGAAACATGGGCGTTCTCCGGCGAAGCGCCTGGAGCATGTATTGCATCCGTGGGTGGCTTATCTGATCTTGCCGCTATTTGCTTTTGCCAATGCTGGTGTTTCTCTGCAAGGCGTGACGCTGGATGGCCTGACCTCCATTCTGCCATTAGGGATCATCGCCGGTTTGCTGATTGGCAAGCCGCTGGGTATTAGTCTGTTCTGCTGGCTGGCGCTGCGTTTGAAGCTGGCACATCTGCCAGAGGGAACGACTTATCAGCAAATTATGGCTGTTGGGATCCTGTGCGGTATCGGTTTTACTATGTCTATTTTTATCGCCAGCCTGGCCTTTGGTAGCGTAGATCCAGAACTGATTAACTGGGCGAAATTAGGCATTCTGGTCGGTTCAATCTCTTCGGCGGTAATTGGATATAGCTGGCTACGCATTCGTCTACGTCCATCTGTTTGATCGGGCGATGTACCGGGGAGCCATAAATGGCTCCCTTTTCATTGTTATCAGGGAGAGAAATGAGCATGTCTCATATCAATTACAACCACTTGTATTACTTCTGGCATGTCTACAAAGAAGGTTCTGTGGTTGGCGCAGCGGAGGCGCTTTATTTAACACCACAAACGATTACCGGGCAGATCAGGGCGCTGGAAGAGCGTCTGCAAGGGAAACTATTTAAGCGCAAAGGACGTGGCCTGGAACCCAGTGAACTGGGGGAACTGGTTTATCGCTATGCCGATAAAATGTTCACGTTAAGCCAGGAAATGCTGGATATCGTCAACTATCGCAAAGAGTCTAACTTATTGTTTGATGTTGGCGTTGCAGATGCACTTTCGAAACGCCTGGTCAGCAGTGTTCTGGATGCCGCAGTTGTAGAAGACGAGCAGATCCATCTACGCTGCTTTGAATCGACGCACGAGATGCTGTTGGAGCAACTGAGTCAGCATAAGTTGGATATGATCATCTCTGACTGTCCGATCGACTCCACCCAGCAGGAGGGGCTATTTTCCATAAAAATTGGCGAGTGTGGTGTCAGTTTCTGGTGCACTAACCCGCTGCCAGAAAAACCGTTTCCAGCCTGTCTGGAGCAACGTCGCTTACTTATACCGGGGCGGCGCTCAATGTTGGGACGCAAACTATTAAACTGGTTTAACTCCCAGGGATTGAATGTTGAAATTCTGGGGGAGTTTGATGATGCGGCGTTGATGAAAGCCTTTGGTGCGACGCACAATGCTATTTTTGTTGCACCTTCACTTTACGCCAATGATTTTTATACCGATAACTCGGTTGTGGAGATTGGTCGCGTTGAGAACGTCATGGAAGAGTACCATGCGATTTTTGCCGAAAGGATGATCCAGCACCCTGCGGTACAGCGTATTTGCAATACAGATTACTCTGCGCTGTTTACTTCAGCCGCGAAATAGCCATTCGTACTTTGCAGGCTACAGTGTTGGCCTGCTTTTGCTCGTTGGCATAAAAAAACCCGCTTGCGCGGGTTTTTTTACAAAGCTGACAACAAAAGGCGATTAAGCCAGTTTGTTGATCTGTGCAGCCAGGTTAGCCTTATGACGTGCAGCTTTGTTTTTGTGGATCAGACCTTTAGCAGCCTGACGGTCCACGATCGGTTGCATTTCGTTAAATGCTTTCAGTGCAGCAGCTTTGTCGCCAGCTTCGATAGCTGCGTATACTTTCTTGATGAAAGTACGCATCATAGAGCGACGGCTTGCGTTGTGCTTACGAGCCTTTTCAGACTGAATGGCGCGCTTCTTAGCTGATTTGATATTAGCCAAGGTCCAACTCCCAAATGTGTTCTATATGGACAATTCAAAGGCCGAGGAATATGCCCTTTTAGCCTTCTTTTGTCAATGGATTTGTGCAAATAAGCGCCGTTAATATGGCAGCGCTCGTTGCGTAGTGATGGCGCAGGATTCTACCAGCTTGCAGGGTGTGAATACAGCTTTTCCGCGAGAAAAATTGCAGCAGGCCGTTAGTTTCTTACCGTGATTTGCGCCATGGCAATGAAAAGCCACTTCTTTCTAATTTCAGTACTCAATCGCCGGTTAACCTTGACCGCTGTACAAGGTATACTCGGACGATTTTCACTGTTTTGAGCCAGACATGAAGCTGATACGCGGCATACATAATCTCAGCCAGGCCCCGCAAGAAGGGTGTGTGCTGACTATTGGTAATTTCGACGGCGTGCATCGCGGTCATCGCGCGCTGTTGCAGGGCTTGCAGGAAGAAGGGCACAGGCGCAACTTACCGGTGATGGTGATGATTTTTGAGCCTCAACCACTGGAACTGTTTGCCACCGACAAAGCCCCGGCACGCCTGACCCGGCTGCGGGAAAAACTGCGTTATCTTGCCGAGTGTGGCGTAGATTACGTGCTGTGCGTGCGTTTTGACAGGCGCTTTGCGGCGCTGACGGCGCAAAATTTTATCAGCGATCTACTGGTGAAGCAGTTGCGGGTAAAATTTCTTGCTGTGGGTGATGATTTCCGCTTTGGCGCTGGTCGTGAAGGCGATTTCTTGTTATTACAGAAAGCTGGCGCAGAATACGGCTTCGACATCACCAGTACGCAAACTTTCTGTGAAGGTGGCGTGCGTATCAGTAGTACTGCCGTGCGTCAGGCCCTGGCGGATGACAACCTGGCTCTGGCTGAAAGTTTACTGGGGCACCCGTTTGCCATCTCCGGGCGTGTTGTCCACGGTGATGAGTTAGGGCGCACTATTGGTTTCCCGACGGCGAATGTACCGCTGCGTCGTCAGGTTTCCCCGGTGAAAGGGGTTTATGCGGTGGAAGTGCTGGGCCTCGGTGAAAAACCGTTGCCTGGCGTCGCGAACATCGGCACGCGCCCAACGGTAGCAGGCATTCGCCAGCAACTGGAAGTGCATGTTCTGGATGTTGCAATGGACCTTTACGGTCGCCATATACAAGTAGTGCTGCGTAAAAAAATACGCAGTGAGCAGCGATTTGCGTCGCTGGACGAACTGAAAGCGCAGATTGCGCGTGATGAATTAACCGCCCGCGAATTTTTTGGGCTAACAAAACCGGCTTAAGCCTGTTATGTAATCAAACCGAAATACGGAACCGAGAATCTGATGAGTGACTATAAATCAACCCTGAATTTGCCGGAAACAGGGTTCCCGATGCGTGGCGACCTCGCCAAGCGCGAACCGGGAATGCTGGCGCGTTGGACTGATGATGATCTGTACGGCATCATCCGTGCGGCTAAAAAAGGCAAAAAAACCTTCATTCTGCATGATGGCCCTCCTTATGCGAATGGCAGCATTCATATTGGTCACTCGGTTAACAAGATTCTGAAAGACATAATCATCAAGTCCAAAGGGCTTTCTGGATATGACTCGCCGTATGTGCCTGGTTGGGACTGTCACGGTCTGCCGATCGAGCTGAAAGTAGAGCAAGAGTTCGGTAAGCCGGGTGAGAAATTCACCGCAGCCGAGTTTCGCGCCAAGTGTCGCGAATATGCAGCGACCCAGGTTGATGGTCAGCGCAAAGACTTTATCCGTCTGGGGGTGCTGGGCGACTGGTCACATCCGTACCTGACTATGGACTTCAAAACCGAAGCCAACATCATCCGTGCGCTGGGCAAAATTATCGGCAACGGCCATCTGCACAAAGGTGCTAAACCGGTGCACTGGTGCGTAGACTGCCGTTCCGCGCTGGCGGAAGCGGAAGTTGAGTATTACGACAAAACCTCCCCGTCCATCGACGTCGCGTTCCACGCCGCCGATCAGGATGCGCTGAAAGCGAAATTTGGCGTTTCTGACGTTAATGGTCCGATCTCTCTGGTTATCTGGACCACAACGCCGTGGACCCTGCCTGCGAACCGCGCAATCTCTATTGCACCGGATTTCGACTATGCGCTGGTGCAGATCGACGGTCAGGCCGTGATCCTTGCGAAAGATTTGGTTGAAAGTGTGATGCAGCGTATCGGCGTTACCGAATACACCATCCTCGGCACGGTGAAAGGTGCGGAGCTGGAACTGCTGCGCTTTACCCATCCGTTTATGGGCTTCGATGTTCCGGCAATTCTTGGCGATCACGTCACGCTGGATGCCGGTACTGGTGCTGTTCACACCGCGCCTGGCCACGGCCCTGACGACTATGTTATCGGTCAGAAATACGGTCTGGAAACCGCTAACCCGGTTGGCCCGGACGGTACTTATCTGCCGGGAACTTACCCGACGTTAGACGGTGTGAACGTCTTCAAAGCGAACGATATTGTCGTTGCACTGTTGCAGGAAAAAGGCGCTCTGCTGCATGTTGAGAAGCTGCAGCACAGCTATCCGTGCTGCTGGCGTCACAAAACCCCAATCATCTTCCGTGCGACGCCACAGTGGTTCGTCAGCATGGATCAGAAAGGTCTGCGTGCGCAGTCACTGAAAGAGATCAAAGGCGTGCAGTGGATCCCGGACTGGGGCCAGGCGCGTATTGAGTCGATGGTCGCTAACCGTCCTGACTGGTGTATCTCCCGTCAGCGTACCTGGGGCGTACCGATGTCACTGTTCGTGCACAAAGACACTGAAGAGCTGCATCCGCGTACCCTTGAACTGATGGAAGAAGTGGCAAAACGCGTTGAGGTTGACGGCATCCAGGCGTGGTGGGATCTCGATGCAAAAGAGATCCTCGGTGACGACGCTGACCAGTACGTGAAAGTGCCGGATACGCTGGACGTATGGTTTGACTCCGGATCTACGCACTCTTCCGTTGTTGACGTGCGTCCGGAATTTGCCGGTCACGCTGCGGACATGTATCTGGAAGGTTCTGACCAACACCGTGGTTGGTTCATGTCTTCCCTGATGATCTCCACTGCGATGAAAGGCAAAGCGCCATATCGTCAGGTACTGACTCACGGCTTTACCGTGGATGGTCAGGGTCGCAAGATGTCTAAATCCATCGGCAACACCGTTTCGCCGCAGGATGTGATGAACAAGCTTGGCGCGGATATTCTGCGTCTGTGGGTGGCATCAACTGACTACACCGGCGAAATGGCCGTTTCTGACGAGATCCTGAAACGTGCTGCTGACAGCTATCGTCGTATCCGTAACACCGCACGCTTCCTGCTGGCAAACCTCAATGGTTTCGATCCGGCAAAAGATATGGTGAAACCGGAAGAGATGGTGGTACTGGACAGATGGGCCGTGGGTTGTGCGAAAGCGGCTCAGGAAGACATCATCAAGGCTTACGAAGCATACGATTTCCACGAAGTGGTGCAGCGTCTGATGCGCTTCTGCTCCGTTGAGATGGGCTCTTTCTACCTCGACATCATCAAAGACCGTCAGTACACCGCCAAAGCAGATAGCGTGGCGCGTCGTAGCTGCCAGACTGCGCTGTATCACATCGCAGAAGCGCTGGTTCGCTGGATGGCACCGATCCTCTCCTTCACCGCGGATGAAGTGTGGGGTTACCTGCCGGGCGAACGTGAAAAATACGTCTTTACCGGTGAGTGGTACGAAGGTCTGTTTGGTCTGGCTGACAGCGAAGCGATGAACGATGCGTTCTGGGACGAGTTGCTGCAAGTGCGTGGCGAAGTGAACAAAGTCATTGAGCAAGCGCGTGCTGACAAGAAAGTGGGTGGCTCGCTGGAAGCGGCAGTAACCTTGTACGCAGAACCGGAACTGGCAGCGAAACTGAACGCGTTGGGCGATGAATTACGATTTGTCCTGTTGACCTCCGGCGCTACCGTTGCAGACTATAACAACGCACCTGCTGATGCTCAGCAGAGCGAAGTACTCAAAGGGCTGAAAGTCGCGTTGAGTAAAGCCGAAGGTGAGAAGTGCCCACGCTGCTGGCACTACACCCAGGATGTCGGCAAGGTGGCGGAGCATGCAGAAATCTGCGGCCGCTGTGTCAGCAACGTCGCCGGTGACGGTGAAAAACGTAAGTTTGCCTGATGAGTCAATCGATCTGTTCAACAGGGCTACGCTGGCTGTGGCTGGTAGTAGTCGTGCTGATTATCGATCTGGGCAGCAAATACCTTATCCTCCAGAATTTTGCTCTGGGGGATACGGTTCCGCTGTTCCCGTCGCTTAATCTGCATTATGCGCGTAACTATGGCGCGGCGTTTAGTTTCCTTGCCGATAGCGGCGGCTGGCAGCGTTGGTTCTTTGCCGGTATTGCAATTGGTATTAGCGTGATCCTGACGGTGATGATGTATCGCTCGAAGGCCACGCAGAAACTGAACAACATTGCTTACGCGCTGATTATTGGCGGTGCGCTGGGCAACCTGTTCGACCGCCTGTGGCACGGCTTTGTGGTCGATATGATCGACTTCTACGTTGGCGACTGGCACTTCGCCACCTTCAACCTCGCTGATACTGCCATCTGTGTCGGCGCGGCACTGATTGTGCTGGAAGGTTTTTTGCCTTCGAAAGCGAAAAAACAATAATAAACCCTGCCGGATGCGATGCTGACGCATCTTATCCGGCCTACAGATTGCTGCGAAATCGTAGGCCGCATCCGGCAAACATCCTCAAAATACAAGAGCAAACCTGCATGTCTGAATCTGTACAGAGCAATAGCGCCGTCCTGGTGCACTTCACGCTAAAACTCGACGATGGCACCACCGCTGAGTCTACCCGCAACAACGGTAAACCGGCGCTGTTCCGCCTTGGCGACGCTTCTCTTTCCGAAGGGCTGGAGCAACACCTGCTGGGGCTGAAAGTGGGCGATAAAACCACCTTCTCGCTGGAGCCTGATGCGGCGTTTGGCGTACCGTCACCGGACCTGATTCAGTACTTCTCCCGCCGTGAGTTTATGGATGCAGGCGAGCCAGAAATTGGCGCAATAATGCTTTTTACCGCAATGGATGGCAGTGAGATGCCTGGCGTGATCCGCGAGATTAACGGCGACTCTATTACCGTTGATTTCAACCATCCGCTGGCCGGGCAGACCGTTCATTTTGATATTGAAGTGTTGGAAATCGATCCGGCACTGGAGGCGTAACATGCAGATCCTGTTGGCCAACCCACGTGGTTTTTGTGCCGGGGTAGACCGCGCTATCAGCATTGTTGAAAACGCGCTGGCCATTTACGGCGCACCGATTTATGTCCGCCACGAAGTGGTGCATAACCGCTACGTGGTCGATAGCCTGCGCGAGCGTGGCGCTATCTTTATTGAGCAGATCAGCGAAGTGCCGGATGGCGCAATCCTGATTTTCTCCGCGCACGGTGTTTCCCAGACTGTACGCAACGAAGCGAAAAGCCGCGATCTGACGGTATTCGACGCAACTTGTCCGCTGGTGACCAAAGTGCATATGGAAGTCGCCCGCGCCAGCCGTCGTGGCGAAGAATCTATTCTCATTGGCCATGCCGGGCACCCGGAAGTGGAAGGTACGATGGGGCAGTACAGTAACCCGGAAGGGGGAATGTATCTGGTCGAGTCACCGGACGACGTGTGGAAACTGACGGTCAAAAACGAAGATAAACTCTCCTTTATGACCCAGACCACGCTGTCGGTGGATGACACTTCGGATGTTATCGATGCGCTGCGTAAACGTTTTCCGAAGATTGTCGGGCCGCGCAAAGATGACATCTGTTACGCCACCACCAACCGCCAGGAAGCGGTACGCGCTCTGGCAGAGCAGGCGGAAGTGGTACTGGTCGTTGGTTCGAAAAACTCATCAAACTCCAATCGTCTGGCGGAACTGGCACAGCGTATGGGCAAACGCGCGTTTTTGATTGATGATGCGACAGATATCCAGGAAGAGTGGGTGAAAGACGTTAAATGTGTCGGCGTGACTGCGGGGGCATCGGCTCCGGATATTTTGGTGCAGAATGTGGTTGCACGTTTACAGCAGCTTGGCGGCGGCGAAGCCATTCCGCTGGAAGGCCGCGAAGAAAACATTGTTTTCGAAGTGCCGAAAGAGTTGCGTGTGGATATTCGTGAAGTTGATTAAGTCATTAGCAGCCTAAGTTATGCGAAAATGCCGGTCTTGTTACCGGCATTTTTTATGGAGAAAACATGCGATTACCTATTTTCCTCGATACTGATCCCGGCATCGATGATGCCGTTGCCATTGCCGCCGCGATTTTTGCTCCCGAACTCGACCTGCAACTGATGACCACCGTTGCGGGTAATGTCTCAGTTGAGAAAACCACGCGTAACGCCCTGCAACTGCTGCATTTCTGGAATGTGGATATTCCGCTCGCCCAGGGCGCTGCTGTACCGCTGGTACGCGCGCCGCGTAATGCGGCATCTGTGCACGGCGAATCGGGAATGGCTGGCTACGACTTTGTTGAACACAACAGAAGCCCGCTGGATAAACCGGCATTTCTGGCTATTCGTGATGCTCTGATACGTGCGCCAGAACCCGTTACTCTGGTGGCTATCGGCCCGTTGACCAATATCGCGCTGTTACTTTCACAATGTCCGGAATGCAAACCGCATATTCGCCGTCTGGTGATCATGGGCGGTTCCGCCGGACGCGGCAACTGTACGCCAAACGCCGAGTTTAATATCGCAGCCGATCCGGAAGCAGCGGCATGTGTCTTCCGTAGTGACATTGAAATTGTCATGTGTGGTCTGGATGTCACCAATCAGGCGATATTAACCCCAGACTATCTCGCCACGTTGCCGGAGTTGAATCGTACCGGGAAAATGCTTCACGCCCTGTTTAGCCACTATCGCAGCGGCAGTATGCAAAGTGGTCTGCGTATGCACGATCTCTGCGCTATCGCCTGGCTGGTGCGTCCGGATTTGTTCACCCTCAAACCCTGTTTTGTGGCGGTGGAAACTCAGGGGGAATTTACTTCGGGCACTACGGTCGTTGATATTGACGGTTGCCTGGGTAAACCTGCCAATGTACAGGTGGCGCTGGATCTGGATGTGAAAGGTTTCCAACAGTGGGTGGCTGAGGTGCTGGCCCTGGCACCATAACCTGTCACATATTATCGGCATGTAGTCATTTACTGACTCATGCCTTTCACTGATATCCCTCCCTGTTTATCATTAATTTCTAATTATCGGCGTTTTTGGCTGGCGGCGTAGCGATGCGCTGGTTACTCTGAAAACGGTCTATGCAAATTAACAAAAGAGAATAGCTATGCATGATGCAAACATCCGCGTTGCCATCGCGGGAGCCGGTGGGCGTATGGGCCGCCAGTTGATTCAGGCGGCGCTGGCGTTAGAGGGCGTGCAGCTTGGCGCGGCGCTGGAGCGTGAAGGATCTTCTTTACTGGGCAGTGACGCCGGTGAACTGGCTGGAGCCGGAAAAACCGGCGTTACCGTACAAAGCAGCCTGGATGCGGTAAAAGATGATTTTGATGTGTTTATTGATTTTACCCGTCCGGAAGGCACGCTGAACCATCTGGCATTTTGTCGCCAGCATGGCAAAGGGATGGTGATTGGCACGACGGGTTTTGATGACGCAGGCAAGCAGGCGATTCGTGATGCCGCCGGGGATATTGCGATTGTCTTTGCCGCCAACTTTAGTGTCGGCGTTAATGTGATGCTTAAGCTGCTGGAGAAAGCCGCTCAGGTAATGGGTGACTACACGGATATCGAGATTATTGAAGCACATCACAGGCATAAAGTGGATGCGCCGTCGGGCACTGCGCTGGCGATGGGAGAGGCGATTGCCCATGCACTGAACAAAGATCTGAAAGATTGCGCAGTTTACAGCCGTGAAGGTCATACCGGTGAACGAGTGCCAGGCACCATTGGTTTTGCCACCGTCCGTGCCGGCGACATCGTTGGCGAACATACCGCCATGTTTGCCGATATTGGCGAACGTCTGGAGATTACGCATAAGGCTTCCAGCCGCATGACCTTTGCTAACGGCGCGGTAAGATCGGCTTTGTGGCTGAATGGCAAAGAAAGTGGGATTTTTGACATGCGAGATGTGCTTAACCTCAATGCGTTATAACAACAAAACATTAGTGTTGATGCAAAAATAACACATCTAACTTTATAATTATAAAGGGCTTTAAATTTTAGCCCTTTTATTTTGATTGTTATTATTGTTAATTGGTGTGAGTTGCTAAAAATATCATGTTTTGTTGGTGATTTTTGTTGTTTTAATGTAAATTTTGACCGTTTGGTCCACTTTTTATCTGACGAAATTGGTTTTATACATTCTTCTCTCTGCGCAAGCGTTTTCCAGACTATGTTAGATGATATTTTTGCCGCTTAATGCCATCAAAATATGTGTGATGCATAAAATCATATAATAAATACCGCGATTGAGTTGACTTTTAGCTTCCATATCTCCAGAATGCCGCCGTTTGCCAGAAATTCGTCGGTAAGCAGATTTGCATTGATTCATGTCATCATTGTGAATTAATATGCAAATAAAGTGAGTGAATATTCTCTGGAGGGTGTTTTGATTAAGTCAGCGCTATTGGTTCTGGAAGACGGAACCCAGTTTCACGGTCGGGCCATAGGGGCAACAGGTTCGGCGGTTGGGGAAGTCGTTTTCAATACTTCAATGACCGGTTATCAAGAAATCCTCACTGATCCTTCCTATTCTCGCCAAATCGTTACTCTTACTTATCCCCATATTGGTAATGTCGGCACTAATGACGCCGATGAAGAATCCTCCCAGGTACATGCACAAGGTCTGGTGATTCGCGATCTGCCGCTGATTGCCAGCAACTTTCGTAATACCGAAGACCTCTCTTCTTACCTGAAACGCCATAACATTGTGGCGATTGCCGATATCGATACCCGTAAGCTGACGCGTTTACTGCGTGAGAAAGGCGCACAGAATGGTTGCATCATCGCGGGCGATAACCCGGATGCGGCGCTGGCGTTAGAAAAAGCCCGCGCGTTCCCTGGGCTGAACGGCATGGATCTGGCAAAAGAAGTGACTACTGCTGAAGCCTATAGCTGGACACAAGGGAGCTGGACGTTGGCTGGCGGCCTGCCGGAAGCGAAAAAAGAAGACGAGCTGCCGTTCCATGTGGTGGCCTACGATTTCGGTGCTAAGCGCAACATCCTGCGGATGCTGGTGGACAGAGGCTGCCGCCTGACTATCGTTCCGGCGCAAACGTCTGCTGAAGACGTGCTGAAAATGAATCCGGACGGCATCTTCCTCTCGAACGGTCCTGGCGACCCGGCTCCATGCGATTACGCGATTACCGCCATCCAGAAATTCCTCGAAACTGACATCCCGGTATTTGGCATCTGCCTCGGTCATCAGTTGCTGGCGCTGGCCAGTGGCGCGAAGACGGTCAAAATGAAATTTGGTCATCATGGCGGCAACCATCCGGTTAAAGATATTGAGAAAAATGTGGTGATGATTACCGCCCAGAACCACGGTTTTGCGGTGGACGAAGCAACATTACCTGCAAATCTGCGCGTGACGCATAAATCCCTGTTCGACGGTACGTTACAGGGCATTCATCGCACCGATAAACCGGCATTCAGCTTCCAGGGGCACCCTGAAGCCAGCCCGGGGCCGCACGACGCAGCTATGTTGTTCGACCACTTTATCGAGTTAATTGAGCAGTACCGTAAAACCGCTAAGTAATCAGGAGTAAAAGAGCCATGCCAAAACGTACAGATATAAAAAGTATCCTGATTCTGGGTGCTGGCCCGATTGTTATCGGCCAGGCGTGTGAGTTTGACTACTCTGGCGCGCAAGCATGTAAAGCCCTGCGTGAAGAGGGTTACCGCGTCATTCTGGTGAACTCCAACCCGGCGACCATTATGACCGATCCGGAAATGGCCGATGCGACCTACATTGAGCCGATTCACTGGGAAGTAGTACGCAAAATTATCGAAAAAGAGCGCCCGGATGCAGTTCTGCCAACGATGGGCGGCCAGACAGCGCTGAACTGTGCACTGGAACTGGAGCGCCAGGGCGTACTGGAAGAGTTCGGCGTAACCATGATTGGTGCCACCGCCGACGCGATTGATAAAGCAGAAGACCGTCGCCGTTTCGACGTGGCGATGAAGAAAATCGGTCTGGAAACCGCGCGTTCCGGTATCGCGCACTCAATGGAAGAAGCACTGGCGGTTGCTGCTGACGTGGGCTTCCCGTGCATCATTCGCCCCAGCTTCACTATGGGCGGTAGTGGTGGCGGTATCGCTTATAACCGCGAAGAGTTTGAAGAAATTTGCGCTCGCGGTCTGGATCTCTCCCCAACCAAAGAGCTGCTGATTGACGAGTCGCTGATTGGCTGGAAAGAGTACGAGATGGAAGTGGTGCGTGATAAAAACGACAACTGCATCATCGTCTGCTCTATCGAAAACTTCGATGCGATGGGCATCCACACCGGTGACTCCATTACCGTAGCGCCAGCCCAGACGCTGACCGACAAAGAATATCAAATCATGCGTAACGCCTCGATGGCGGTACTGCGTGAAATCGGTGTTGAAACGGGCGGTTCCAACGTCCAGTTTGCGGTTAACCCGAAAAACGGTCGTCTGATTGTTATCGAAATGAACCCGCGTGTATCCCGCTCTTCGGCGCTGGCGTCGAAAGCCACTGGCTTCCCGATTGCCAAAGTGGCGGCGAAACTGGCGGTCGGTTACACCCTCGACGAACTGATGAACGACATCACCGGCGGTCGTACTCCGGCCTCTTTCGAGCCGTCCATTGACTACGTGGTCACCAAAATTCCTCGCTTTAACTTCGAGAAATTTGCCGGGGCTAACGACCGTCTGACCACCCAGATGAAATCGGTTGGTGAAGTGATGGCGATTGGTCGCACGCAGCAGGAATCGCTGCAAAAAGCCCTGCGCGGCCTGGAAGTGGGCGCGACCGGTTTCGATCCGAAAGTGAGCCTCGATGATCCGGAAGCCCTGACTAAAATCCGCCGTGAACTGAAAGATGCAGGCGCAGAGCGTATCTGGTACATCGCAGATGCCTTCCGTGCGGGCCTGTCTGTAGACGGCGTCTTTAACCTGACCAACATTGACCGCTGGTTCCTGGTACAAATTGAAGAGCTGGTGCGTCTGGAAGAGAAAGTGGCAGAAGTGGGTATCACTGGCCTGAACGCTGACTTCCTGCGCCAGTTGAAACGCAAAGGTTTTGCCGATGCGCGTCTGGCTAAACTGGCAGGTGTGCGCGAAGCGGAAATCCGCAAACTGCGCGACCAGTACAACCTGCACCCGGTCTACAAACGCGTTGATACCTGTGCCGCAGAATTTGCGACTGACACTGCGTACATGTACTCCACCTATGAAGATGAGTGCGAAGCGAATCCGTCCACGCGTGACAAAATCATGGTGCTCGGCGGCGGCCCGAACCGTATCGGCCAGGGTATCGAGTTTGACTACTGCTGCGTACACGCCTCGCTGGCGCTACGCGAAGACGGTTTTGAGACCATTATGGTTAACTGTAACCCGGAAACCGTCTCCACCGACTACGACACTTCCGACCGTCTCTATTTTGAGCCGGTAACCCTGGAAGATGTGCTGGAAATTGTGCGCATCGAGAAACCGAAAGGCGTTATCGTCCAGTACGGCGGTCAGACTCCGCTGAAACTGGCGCGCGCGCTGGAAGCCGCTGGTGTACCGGTTATTGGCACCAGTCCGGATGCCATCGACCGTGCGGAAGACCGTGAACGCTTCCAGCACGCGGTTGACCGTCTGAAACTGAAGCAACCGGCGAACGCCACCGTTACTGCTATTGAGATGGCTGTTGAGAAGGCGAAAGAGATTGGTTACCCGCTGGTGGTGCGTCCGTCTTATGTTCTTGGCGGTCGGGCGATGGAGATCGTCTACGACGAAGCCGACCTGCGTCGTTACTTCCAGACCGCGGTGAGCGTGTCCAATGATGCCCCCGTGCTGCTGGATCACTTCCTCGATGATGCGGTAGAAGTCGATGTGGACGCTATCTGCGACGGCGAAATGGTGCTGATTGGCGGCATTATGGAACATATTGAGCAGGCTGGTGTGCACTCCGGTGACTCAGCGTGTTCTCTGCCTGCATACACGTTAAGTCAGGAAATTCAGGATGTAATGCGCCAGCAGGTGCAGAAACTGGCCTTCGAATTGCAGGTGCGCGGCCTGATGAACGTGCAGTTTGCAGTGAAAAACAACGAAGTCTACCTGATTGAAGTTAACCCGCGTGCGGCGCGTACCGTTCCGTTCGTCTCCAAAGCCACCGGTGTTCCGTTGGCGAAAGTGGCGGCACGCGTGATGGCAGGTAAATCGCTGGCTGAGCAGGGCGTGACTAAAGAAGTTATCCCGCCGTACTACTCGGTGAAAGAAGTGGTACTGCCGTTCAACAAATTCCCGGGCGTTGACCCGCTGTTAGGGCCAGAAATGCGCTCTACCGGGGAAGTGATGGGTGTTGGTCGCACCTTCGCTGAAGCGTTTGCTAAAGCACAGTTGGGCAGCAACTCCACGATGAAGAAACAGGGCCGTGCGCTGCTCTCCGTGCGCGAAGGCGACAAAGAGCGTGTAGTGGACCTGGCAGCAAAACTGCTGAAGCAGGGCTTCGAGCTGGATGCAACCCACGGTACAGCGATTGTGCTGGGTGAAGCGGGCATCAACCCGCGTCTGGTTAACAAGGTGCATGAAGGTCGTCCGCACATTCAGGATCGTATTAAGAATGGCGAATATACCTATATCATCAACACCACTTCAGGCCGTCGCGCGATTGAAGACTCCCGCGTGATTCGTCGCAGTGCGCTGCAATATAAAGTGCATTACGACACCACCCTGAATGGCGGTTTCGCTACCGCAATGGCGCTGAATGCCGATGCGACCGAAAAAGTGATTTCGGTACAAGAAATGCACGCGCAGATCAAATAATGGAGTGTCATGGCGGATATGTTTTATCCGCCATTTTGATCAAATATCTAATACGGTTCTCTGATGAGAACCGTTTTTTTTACCAATAAGGAAAATCTTTCCTGAAATCTATATTTTTGATGATGTAAGCAGGATTTAGCTCACACTTATCAACAGTGAAGTTGCATATTATCGATATAACTACAATTTTAATATGGCCTTGTTTAATTGCTTAAAACGAGTCATAGCCAGATTTTTAATTTGTGAAACTGGAGTTTGTATGTGTGAAGGATATGTTGAAAAACCACTCTATTTGTTAATTGCCGAATGGATGATGGTTGAAAACCGGTGGGTGACGGCAAGAGAGATCTCTATTCATTTCGATATTGAACACAGCAAGGCGATTAATACCCTGACTTATATTCTGTCGGAGGTCGCAGAAATAAGCTGCGAAGTTAAGATGATCCCTAATAAGCTGGAAGGGCGGGGATGTCAGTGTCAGCGGTTAGTAAAAGTGGTTGAGATTGATGCACAAATTTATGCGCGTCTGCGGAATAATAGCCGGGAAAAATTAGTCGGCGTAAGAAAGACGCCGCGTATTCCGACCGTTCCGCTCACGGAGCTTAACCGCGAGCAGAAGTGGCAGATGATGTTATCAAAGAGTATGCGTCGTTAATTTAATCTTGTGGATATCGCGAGACCTGGTTGCCGGATGCGATGCTGGTGCATCTTATCTGGCCTACGGGGGCTCTCCGGCCAGGTCGGATAAGGCATTTACGCCACGTCCGACGATGTTACCGCTTTGGCGTCACATTCGTCGTCCCCTGTAAACGGGGGCGATTTTCCTCCATTTGCCTCAACGGCTGTGTTTCTCGTAACGATGCATGGCAGCGCCCGACCAAATCCTGATATTCTTTGGTATTCAACCGCTTCCAGTGCAACTCTTCATCGCTGACGCTGCGCACCGCACGGGCTGGCGTGCCCATCAACAACTGACGTTTCTCGCCGCTAAAGCCCGCTTTGACAAAACTCATGGCGGCAACAATGCTTTCTTCGCCAATGACCGCGCTATCCATAATCACACTGTTCATCCCGACCAGGGCATCACGGCCAATCATACAGCCATGCAGGATAGCACCATGACCGATATGACCGTTTTCCCCCACAATGGTGTCAGTGTCGCAGTAGCCGTGCATGATGCAGCCATCCTGAATATTGGCTCCTGCTTGTACAATCAGCCGTCCGTAATCACCGCGTAGCGAGGAGAGGGGGCCGATGTAAACGCCGGCTCCCACAATTACATCGCCAATCAATACTGCACTGGGATGAACAAACGCCGTCGGGTGAACCACCGGAATTACCCCTTCAAAGGCGTAATAGCTCACGGTTGTTAACGCCCTTTCCACACTGGATCGCGCTTCTCAGCAAACGCCAGTGGCCCTTCAATGGCATCTTCCGAATGTAGCACTGCAGGGTAATGTTGCAACACGCCGCTGCGAATAAAACGATACGCCTCTTCGACCGGCATTTCGCTGGTGGTGCGGTAGATCTCTTTTAGCGCCGCAATCGCCAGCGGGGCGCTATTAACCAGTTGCTGTGCCAGTTCGCGGGCGTTATCCATTAGCTCCGCCTGGCTAACCACGCGGTTGACAATCCCCCAACGCAGCGCCTCTTCTGCGCCCATCCGTCTGCCAGTCATCACCATTTCATTGACGATAGCAGGCGGCAGGATCTTCGGCAGACGCAGCACGCCGCCGCTGTCCGGAACGATGCCCAGTTTAGCTTCCGGTAGGGCAAAACTGGCGTTATTGGCACAAACAATAAAATCTGCTGCCAGCGCCAGTTCAAAGCCACCGCCAAAGGCGTAGCCGTTCACGGCTGCGATGACCGGTTTATCGAGATTGAAAATTTCAGTTAATCCGGCAAAACCGCCTGGGCCGAAGTCAGCATCTGGTGCTTCGCCTTCTGCTGCCGCTTTTAAATCCCAGCCAGCGGAAAAGAATTTTTCTCCGGCACCGGTAATAATGGCGACGCGTAATTGCGGATCGTCACGGAAATTAAGAAATGCTTCGCCCATTTCAAAGCTGGTTTTAGCATCAATTGCATTAGCTTTTGGACGGTCAAGGGTAATTTCCAGAATTGATCCATTGCGGGTCAGATGTAATGATTCACTCATTCCTTTTCTCCATTTTTGCTTTTTCAGGGACGACAATGCCCTGCAAAAAATGCATATTATTTTATGGTGTGATTATTAGCTGGCGAGATAATTCCAGCGGTTTCATTTATTTAAGATTCTTTCTGATTATTTTCCCCGAACAGTTACGCGGCAGATCTTTTCTGATTTCCAGATAAGATGGCACTTTAAATTTCGCCATATTCTGCTCACAGAAGAAGAAAAATTCTTCTTCGCTCAATGTTTCGCCTTCATTCAGCACTACAAACGCTTTGATGGCTTCATCACGAATAGAATCTTTAATACCAACGACCACAATGTCCTGAATTTTTGGATGCGCGGAGATAATATTTTCCAGCTCTACACAAGAGACATTCTCGCCACCGCGTTTGATCATATTGCAGCGACGATCGACGAAGTAAAAAAAGCCCTCTTCGTCGCGGTATCCCGTATCGCCGGTATGCAACCAGCCATCGGCTTCCAGGACTCTGGCGGTGGCCTGCGGATTGAGAAAATATTCTTTGAAGATGGTTTTCCCTGGTTCGCCTTTAATGCAGATTTCGCCAATCTCCCCCGCGGGGAGTGGGCGATTGTGATCGTCGCGGATCTCCGCTTCGTAGCAAAATCCTGCACGACCAATCGACGGCCAGCGACGCTTATCGCCGGGGCGATCGCCGATAATGCCGACGATGGTTTCTGTCATCCCGTAAGACGTCAGCAAGCGGACGCCGAAGCGTTCACAAAACGCGTCTTTTTCCTGCTCTGACAGGTTGAGGTAAAACATCACTTCCCGCAGGCAGTGTTGCCTATCGTTCGCAGAAGGTGGTTGTACCATCAGGGTGCGGATCATCATCGGAATACATTCGGTGACGGTGGCGCGATACTTTTGTACTTGCCCCCAGAAGGCGCGGGCGCTGTATTTTTCCACCAGCACAAAGGTCGCACCCGCCGAAAATGCCGCCATCGCCGCAGTACACTGGCAATCGATATGAAACGCAGGCATCACCGTCAGGTAGACATCATCGTCACGCACTGCACATTGCCAGGCGGAGTAATATCCGGCGAAGCGCAGATTGTAATGGGTAATTACCACCCCTTTCGGGCGGGAGGTTGTACCGGAGGTAAAAAGAATTTCCGCCGTATCGTCGGTCGATAACGGCGGTGCATAGCACAAGGTTGCAGGTTGCTGAGTTTTCAGTTGTGCAAACGAACTGGCACCATCACCAGCGGGAAGCGCCACATCGGTCAGGCAAATATGCCGTAGTTGCGTGGCATCTTCCTGCTGAATCTGCCGATACATAGGATAAAATTGTGCACTGGTCACCAACAGACACGCCTGGCTGTTTTGCAGGATCCACGCGCTCTCTTCACGCAGCAGTCGGGCATTAATCGGCACCATAATCGCGCCAATTTTTGCCAACCCGAACCAGCAAAAGATAAATTCCGGGCAGTTGTCGAGATGCAGCGCGACCTTGTCGCCTTTGCGAATTCCCAGCGTATAAAACAGGTTTGCCGTGCGGTTAATTTCTTGATTTAACTCAAGATAACTATACCGGTTGACGTTCCCGCCGCTGGATTCACAAATTAGCGCCGTTTTATGACCGTAAACGTCCGCCAGATCGTCCCACATTTGACGTAGATGTTGTCCGCCAATGATATCCATTGCACCTCTATCCATTTTGTTCGTTTGTTATTGGGCGGGTGCTAGTCAGGCAAGCCAACTAGCACCACGCGTTTAGTCCTCAACTTTGGCCAGACCTTTGCTGACCAACTCCTGAATGTCGTTTTCGCTGTAGCCGATGGTTTTCAAAATGGCAGCGGTGTCCATGCCGTGCGACGGCATTCCGCGCCAGATTTGGCCAGGGTTATTTTTGAATTTCGGCATAACGTTCGGCCCTTTGCAGGTACGGCCATCCATCGTTTGCCACTGGGTGATTGATTCGCGGGCAACGTACTGTGGATTGCTTTCCAGCTCCGGCACGGTCAGCACTTTGGCGCAGGCGATATTCAGTTCGGCAAAGCGTTCTTTTACTTCTGCTATCGTGTGTGCCGCCAGCCAGGCATCGAGTTTCTCTTCTACCAGAGGGCCGTAAGGGCATTCGATACGGTGGATAAGCTGAGTGCCTTGCGGAATTTCCGGTGTACCGAGCAGATGCTCGAGGCCAATATCTTTAAAGCACTCTGCAATCTGGGTAATGCCCACCAGTTCCATCACGATGTAGCCATCGGCACATTTGTACAGACCGCAACCGGCGTAGTAGGGATCTTTCCCTTTGGTCATGCGCGGGCACATTTCGCCGCCGTTGAAGTAGTCCATCATGAAGTACTGACCCATGCGCAGCATCACTTCATACATGGCGATGTCGATGCTTTCGCCTTTGCCGGTTTCGCGCACTTTATGCAGTGCTGCCAGCGCCGCGGTGGTGGCGGTCAGGCCGGAGAAGTAGTCAGCGGTGTACGGGAAAGCAGGCATTGGCTGGTCAACATCGCCGTTCTGAATCAGGTAGCCACTGAAGGCCTGTGCAATGGTGTTATAGGCTGGAAGATTGGTGTACTCCTCGGTGCCATACTGACCAAAACCGGACAGGTGAGCGATAACCAGTTTCGGGTTGTGCTGCCATAGCACTTCATCAGTAATGCCACGGCGAGCAAAGGCCGGGCCTTTACTGGCTTCGATGAAGATATCGGTGGTTTCCATTAATTTCAGAAACGCTTCGCGGCCTTCATCTTTGAAGATATTTAACGACAGCGCGTGCAAATTGCGGCGGGAAAGCTGCGGGTAATTTGGTTGAACGCGGATGGTGTCGGCCCAGGCGACGTTTTCGATCCAGATAACTTCTGCGCCCCATTCTGCGAACATTTGTCCGGCGAACGGCCCGGCGATTTCGATACCGGAGAAGACAACCCGTAATCCGGCCAGCGGCCCGAATTTCGGCATCGGTAGATGATCCATTATTAGCTCCTGAAAAATGTGTGTAGCCTTTGTAAGCCTGATAAGCAAAGCACATCAGGCATCGCCGCACGGTTGCCGGATGCGGCGTAACCGCCTTATCCGGCCTGCATTTGTGCTCCCGTAGGCCTGATAAGCAAAGCGCATCAGGCATCGCCGCACGGTTGCCGGATGCGGCGTAACCGCCTTATCCGGCCTGCATTTGTGCTCTTGTAGGCCTGATAAGCGAAGCGCATCAGGCATCGCCGCACGGTTGCCGGATGCGGCGTAACCGCCTTATCCGGCCTACAATTTGTGCTCTTGTAGGCCTGATAAGCGAAGCACATCAGGCATCGCCGCACGGTTGCCGGATGCGGCGTAACCGCCTTATCCTGCCTGCATTTGTGCTCCTGTAGGCCTGATAAGCAAAGCGCATCAGGCATCGCCGCACGGTTGCCGGATGCGGCGTAA